>JAIZWN010000231.1 GCA_020443945.1 Candidatus Thiosymbion ectosymbiont of Robbea hypermnestra
CGGCTCTCGAGTGGAGGCCGCGGGTCGCCGTCCCTGGCCGCTGAATTCCGGGGTCCCACCCGGAGTGACGGTGCGGTGGCACCGGCAACGCCAAGAGCCGTCCGAGACCACGGCAGAATTCTTGGTGGCTTGGTGTGGTGTTCGACGTCACTCAGGGAGACACCTGATTACTTGAAAATTTACCACTACCCCACTACCCGGCGGTGAACAGGCCGAGGCCGAAGTGGCAGCCGAAGCCGAGCGCCAGGGGGCCTTCAATGGCTTGGGTGAAGCTGAGTCGCAGGAATGCGCCGTGTCGGTCCGGCTGGGTGAGTCCGCGGCGGGAGCGGAAGCGATGGAAGGCGATGGGGGTGATGCGTCGGCCGCCCACTGCCACATGGGAGAGGGGCTCGATGGTATCGATGGGCGGAAGTCCGCGGGCTTGGCATTCGCGTCGAATCTGTTCTTCCGGGCCGAAGTCGGGTTTGGCGTGCCAGGGCATGAGGTAGGGGGTGAGGCTGGTGAAGCTGTGGCTCCGGCCGCAGATTTTCGAGGCCCTCGGTGCCCCCGGCTCGGTTCCGACGAAGTCTTCCGGCCGGCCCGCGCCTTCGAGCAGGAGGCGCCATTCCTGTCCTTCCCGGTTCCAGAGTTTGCGGATGCCCGTGACCGCTTGTTGCGCCGGACCGGAGAGGGCGGCGGGGACATGGACGATCAGGTGGTCGAGCTTGCCGTCGCCGTCCGCGTCCTCGGGGAGCCAGAAGGCGTGCCGGTGCCGATTGTCGTCCGGGAGGTCGTGGCCGGAGATCTCGGACGGGATGGCGTCTTCCCCGAGCAGCTTTCCGGCGCGGCTCATGGCGGCCGCGCGCAGCCATTCCCCCAGGCGAATCGTGTCTTCCACCCGCGGCAGCGGCTTGCCGTAGAGGGCGAAGCGGAAGGTGGTGGCGCCGGTGCCGGGCGCCGATCGTGGGGAGGGTTTGCCGCTGCTGCTGCGCAGGAGTTCGCCGTGCGCCCGATAGGGGATGTTGCGGGAGGCGGGCGGGAGGCTCCAGCCGGCCGCCCGGAGGTCCGCGCTTTCGACCCCGATGGCGTCCAGCCAGCTTGCGGGCAGGGTCGCGGCGATGGCCTTTTTGTCTTTGGGCTTGAGGTCGGCGCGTTTCTTCAGCCCTTCCAGTTGCGCGGCCCGAAAGCCGGCGTAGTCGGCCGGGGGCATGGGGGCCATCAGGGTCAGGCGCTCGTTTCCCCGGAGGTGCTCGTCGGTGGCGGCGGCGGGCAGGCAGTCGGGCTCGCCGTCCCAGGCGGGGAGGCGTCGCATTGTCACCCAGCTTTCGGCGCGGCCCAGATAGCCGAGTTGCGCGGCGAGGGTGTCGAGTAGCGCGCTCCGGGCGGCGTCCAGCTGCACGTCGGGCCAGGAGAGGATGAGCGCTTCGTCTTGGGGGATGCGGGCGAAGGCGTCGAAGATGAGGGTGTTTTTGTCCGCCTTGCCGGATCTGGCCGGCATGTAGTGGCGGGAGTGGGTGTGGATGCCGGTGGGTACCCGATAGAGGGGCGGCGCGACGGCGAGGGATGCGAGCAGGTCCTGGAGGGGCGCGGGGTCTTGCTCCCGCGGAGCCGATTTGCGGTGCCAGGTGGCGATCAGGGCGCGCAGGATGCGCCAGGGGGAGGGCGGCCATTCGACGTCGGCCTCGTTGACGTGTCGGCCCCAGGGGGTCGCGTGGTAGCGGCCTGCGGGGAAGGTGAGCGCGAGCGCCAGCATGGTGTCGGTCTCCCGGTTATTTGCCCTTCTTCGAGGCGCCGGTCCAGGTGATGGTGGTTACGCGGTCGCTCGGGTCCGCCGGGAATCCGCCGGCGGCCGAGACGGCCGCGATGAGCCGGGGGAGGTTCTCTGCGAGCGCCTCGGTAGCCGGCAGCGCGAATCCCTGGGGGTGGGTGACGCGCGGTTCCGCGGCCTCGAGGTCGCAGGCGGTGCGCAGGCGCAGGCCGGTTTCGAGGAAGCGGCGGATCTTGTAGAGGGCCAGGGCGATCAGGAGCTCTTCGGCCTCGGGACCCAGACCCAGGCCGCGGAGCTGGGCCAGATCGAGGTTGAAGTAGGCGGTGATCTTGGCGGCGCTGAATTCGGTGCGGGCGAAGGGGACATTGCCGAACCCGCGCCCGGTATCGCCGGATGGGTTGATCTGGTCGTTTTTGACGCCTCCGCTCTGGGCCTCCCGCGCGTCTTCGGCCTCGATGAAGGCGGAGAGCACCCTTGGCAGGCGCAGGCGTCCGCCGGCGAGGTTGCTCTTGGCGAGGAAGACGCCGTGGATCAGGGCATTGGTGTCGAGCTTGAGGAGGACCCGGGCGAGTTTGCGGATGTCCACCGCGCCTTCTTCCATGCCGGCCAGCTCTTCTTTGAGCAGGTCGAATACCCTGGTGTCGCCGGTGTTCTCCAGTATGTAGGGGGAGTTGGTCCGGTGGGCCTCCAGCAGGGAGTTGGTCAGGGGCTCGCCATTCTTGTCCGTGACCTTGATGAGGGGGAGTCCCGCGAGGGGCGCTACCCAATCGTCCGCCACCTTGTCCCAGCACACTAATTCGAGCCGGTTGGCCATGCTCTGGGCGGATTCCACCAGGAGCATCCGTTTGGGTTGACCATCGGGGGCGTCGGGCCCCTCGTAGGTGGCGGCGCCCAGGTCGGGAAAGCCGGTGGGTTGGAAGCGGGTGCCCTGAAGGGGGGTCAGGTCCGCTTCGATGAGCAGGCGGGGTGACGGGTCGAGTGGGGTCAGATTCATGTGGGTTCTCTCTTCCGGTAGGATTGCTGGAATCCGATCGTCATAGATTGGATGGACAGGAGTGGGCGTGGCCAGGGGGCATTTTCAATACCGTACGATCGAGCTCCGTCTTTTCTTTCGGGCCGATGGAGAAAGGGTGCAAACCTCGGACATTGCGGATTCCTGTGACCTGCCATCCCTGGCGCCTGGATTCCGGCTTCCCTGCCGGAATGACGGCTTGGTGGTTTTGATTCGAGGTGGTTGGAATCCAAGGCGGTGGCGGGTCTCCACCACACCGTCGTTCCGGGTGGAACCCCGGAACCCAGCGGCCAGGGCGGTTGGTCACCTGCCACTGCATTGACCTTCTCCGGTTTTCACGATGATCCGGCTCAATTGAGAAGGCCCCTAACCCTATTTGGTAGTGTTCTGATTTTGTTGTTGCCGAATATAAGGAACCATTTTGATCCCCTCACCAAAACGCCCTCTCCGGTGAGGTGAGGGGCTTTGGGGACCGGTAAACTATTCGTGTCCATCCGTGTGTATCCGTGGTTCATGTTTCCAGTTTTTGGGTACATTCGTACTGGAAACAACAAAGTTAGAACACTACCCCCTATTTCACCTGTGGGTTCATTTGCGGCAGAAGTGGTCGGTGCCCGGTTCGGCGCCAAGCCCTGAGAGGCAGGGGGACAGGGCCGCGGCAGCGAGAGGAACGGCGAGGGCGGCGAGTAGTCGGGGGCCGTCGATCCCAAAGGCACTGGGGGCGCGCCGCGGGGAGTCGGGAATGCTCAGGCCGGAGGCGCGCAGTCGGCGCCAACCCAGGTCGACGGCCTTTTGGGTATGGCCGGCGCGGAGGTGGGCGATGAGCGCGCCCGGTAGGGGGAGGTCTTGCTCCGGGGCCAGGAGCCCGATCTCCACCAGCTGGGCACGGGGCGTGAACAGGGGCTTGAGCACCAGGTAGCCGGCGGGGAGGGGCGCCTCCTGGGTCCCTGATAGCTTGGCGGCGGGGTCGGCCAGGATCAGGCCCAGCAGCAGCTCGGACAGGCGTTTTTCGTCGAGGCCGCCGTCGAAGAATCCCTGGAGATCGGCGGTGCCGACGCCGGTTCCGGGGGTATCGCCGGTTACCGCGGAGCCTTCGATGTGCCTCCTGGTGACGAGGTCACCCAGATTTTTCCGGAGACTGCCCTCGCGCCAGACGGCGCGGCGCGAATCCGGGTCCCATTGCCACTTGGGCCCCCGCTGCCGGCCGCGGGATTTCACGGGACTTGTGGGCAGGATGAAGGGCAGGAGGGACGGGGTGATGGCGGCCAGCGCCGCGGCGCACCGGAATTCCGGGGAACCGTCGTTTGCCCCATGCACCCAGGATTCCTGCAGGCGCGGGAGCCGGGGAACGGCATCCCGGCCACTGGCGCTTTTGGACAGGGCAAAGCCGATGCGGCCGGTGATGCGGAGGAGCTTCTGCAGGGTGTATTGGTCACCCTGTCGGGTCAGGGTAAAGAGGGCGTCTTCCAGCCGGCGCACCTGGGAGCGGATGCCCGCCGGGGCCTGTTCCGCGCGCGCGAAACGCCGCAGACGGTCGAGAAACTCGCCGGATTCCAGATCCTGGATGAGTTCGGCCTGCGGGTTGGCGCGGACCTCTATCCGAGACAGGGGCGTGGCCAGGTAGGCCTTGCCGGAACGCATGAGGAAGCCGTAGCGTTGGAAGGCGGTGATGCCCCGGTCCACGCCCAGGGCGGCGATGGCGCGGGAGAAGCCCAGTCCGTCTCTGGCCGTCTTGGCGTTCAGGGTGGCTCGGCCCTCGGACAGGAGCCGCCGGAGCTCTGTGGCCGTCGCGAAACGCTCCCAGAGCGGCAGCCAGATCTCCGCGCGGGCTTGGCCTTCGTCGGTGCTGCTCAGACCGCCGTGGTTGGCGCCCGTGGGTCGCACCGTGAACGGGTAGGCGAGCGCGCCCGCAGCGGAGGATTCCAGCCGTCTGGTGGCCGCGGCGGCGAACGGGATCGCGCCTTCGAGCATGAGCACGAAGTCCCAGGGATTGACGAGGGAGCCGCCGTCGAATCCCGTGGAGGCGTTGGGTCCGCCGACGCCTCCCGGATCGAATTGGCCCACCGCGACGCGGGACATGTCGGGCGCGGCGGTGCCGAAGAGGGCCGCGGTCAGCCAACCGCCGGCGCGCGCGCTGGGGGCCCCGGTGGCCGCGTCCATCAGGTCGCACAGCCGTTGCATGAAGTTGTTGGTGAAATCCAGCCGGCCGTCGTTGCCGCCGGTGCCGAGCAGGGGCGGGTAGCGGGTTTCGTCGCCGGTCAGCAGCACGGCGGCGTCGAGCCAGTCGAGGAGGGGCTCCGGGGCCTGGCCGCGGAGCCCGGTCAGAAAGTCGTTTTTCTGCTCGTTCTTCGGGCTTTCCGTGAGCCCGAGCCGATGGATCCGCTCGCGGCAACAGTCGATTCCCGTTCGATAGGTAGCGAGGCGTTCCGCGCCGCCGGTGTGGATCCGCTCCAGCGCGACGGCGTTGTCCTTCGGGTAGAAACCGCTGCCGCCGTTCCAGGGCGTGAGGATCGGGGTCGGGCGGTAGTCGCGCAGCAAAAAGGCTTCCAGCTGCTCGCGGGCGGTCCGCGCGTCCTCGGCCAGGTGTGGACTGGCGAGGGTGAAGCCGGCCGCCCGCCAGGCGCCGCGTACCGCCCAGCCCGATTTCTGTTCGGCGATCAGCCGCAGGATGCCGAGCGCCTTCAGGTAGCCGGCGATGGGTACCGGTGAGCAGCCGCTCAAAACCAGCTCAGCCATGGTCTGGCTCCCGTGCCGTGTGGCTCCGCTCGGGCGGCGCCGTGGTTGCGGGGGCCTGCCGGGAGGCGCGCCAGTCCGCGATCCGCACCAGGGCCTCCAGCCAGGCCAGCCGGAAGGGACCCTGGGCGGCCAACAGGCGGCCGATGCGCTCGCTCCAGGAGGGACCCGCGGGGCCTTCCCCCAGCTCCATCAGCGCCAGGTCGAGCCGGGTCTCGGCGAACCTGTGCTCGCCCAGATCCAGTCCGGGCAGGGTGTCTTTATCCCAGACCCCGCGGGCAAAGAGGCGTTCGGACTCCGGCGGGGGCGATTCGTTCGGCAGGGCCCGCAGGCCGGTGCGCACCTTGCCGTGGTGGGCCAGAATCAGGTAGGCGATCAGGTCGGCGTCCTCCGCATCCCCCGCCTGGGCGAGCCAGGCCAGCATCGAGGCCAGCTCGTGGCGGAAATAGCGGCGCTCATGGATGTTTCCTTCCGCATCGTAGACAACGTAGCACGGCCTTCCAGAGCCACTACTCTTGGCCCACAAGGTGTCGCCCCGGAGTTCGTCCTCATTGCCCATGGAGCGGAGGAGCATGAATTGGAAGGCGGGGTGGGCCTTGCCGATGTCGTGCCAACGGCTGGCCAGGGCGACGCGGCCTTTGTCTTGCTCGGAGAGGTCGAGCGCCTTCGTGAGCCGGGTGGCCTTCTGCTCCACCCGGCGCAGGTGATCGGCCAGGGACACGGGGGTGCGATTCAGGCTCAGGTGCTCACCCTGGGAGCTGTTTTCCTGGGCGTTGTCGGCCGGGGGCTCCAGCATCGGAACCGGCGCCTTCAATTCGGGGGCGAAGCCGAGTCGGTTGTCGTAGCCGCCGGATTCGGCCGCGAGCATCAGGGTCATACCTGGGTGGACGGGCTCCCGCGGTTGCAGGGGGTGCCAGCGTCCCTGGAGGGCATCCCAGCGGTAGGCCACCCGCTTGTCCTTACGCTTGTCCCGATAGCCTCTGAGCTGCCCCAGGGAGGCGCGGCAGAGCTCGGCGGCGGACGGGTGGGGTTGGCCGTCCGGCCCGGCGGCGAGTCGGCGCCAGAAGACCTGCACATCCAGATCCTCCCCATCGCGGATGTAGGGGGCGATATCCACGTCGAAGCCGGACAGATCCGGGTCCGTGTCGAACAGGTCCAGAAAATCCCGCCGCCGCAGGACCGCGGTCGCCGGGGGTGTCTCGTCGGGCAGCGGCGGCAGGTCGGCGGGGCTCGCGGAATCCTGGCCCCTGAGAATTTGCCTGGCCGTGACCAGCGACTCCTCCTGATAGGGCGCGGCCAGGTCCGACTCGAGATCGATCCAGTAGAGATCCGTCCCGTAGGCGTTCAGCTCGCCGTAGCGGTTGCAGCGGCCGAAGCGTTGCACCAGGGAGGACCAGGGGGCGAGCTCCGTGAACAGGGTTCGGCTCGAGAGATCGACGCCGGCCTCGATGGCCTGGGTAGCGACCAGGATGCGTCCGTGATCGTTGTGGTGCGGGGTGGTGCTCAAATCTTCCGTGAGGGCGTCGCGCTCCGCCCGGCGAAAGCGGGCGTGTATCAGCAGCAGATCGGCCCGTGGTTTGCGCTTCGCCAGGGCTTGGTACAAGACCTGGGCCCGCTCGACCGTGTTGACCACCACCAGGGTTTGGGTAACCGCCGCATGTCTCTCCAGGATCTCCTCGGCCAGCTCGGCGACGTAGTGGCCGGCCCTGGCCTTGGCGTTCTCCCGGGTCAGGCGCGTGCGGGCCGGATGCAGACGTTTGACCGCCGTGAATCTGGCGGCCACTGGCGCGGAGGTCCGCTCCTGCGGCGTGAGTCGGAAGTGGCGTGCGGTCTCCAGTCGGCTGCGGAAATCCACGCTGGCCAGCCGGTCGGGATCGAGGGTAGCGGAAAGCCAGAGCGAACGTGCCGGGGCGCCCATTGTCAGATCGCGCCGGAAGGCCTCGAGCTGGGTCGAGGTAGCAAGACCCGCGCCCATCAGCTGCACCTCGTCGAATGCCCACAGGCAATCGTTGTGCAGAAAGGCGAAGTGGACCGGCCACAAAAAACGGCTCATGCCATAACCGCGCATCAAGGCGCGCGACAGCAGCATATCCTGGGTGCCGATCAACACCTGATCCCGTTCCGGGTATTCGGCCCAGGTCGCCAGATCCGATTCCCCGCCCATGAGGACATGAACGGACAGGCGGTCTTTCTCCTCGGGCTTCCCGAGGATTTCAAGCCCCTGGTGACCATCCGTGCCAAACCACCGCTCCAGGGCCGCGCGGGTCTGCTCCACCAGAACCCGCATGGGCAGACACCAGATCAGGCGTCGGGGGGTAGCCGGGTCGGTGGACGGGGTACGTCCGCCGACGCGCCATCCCCGTTTCCAGGCCCAGGCCAGCGTGACCCCGGCGGTCTTGCCCATTCCGGTGGGTATTTCCAGCAGCTCTGGCCAGGGCTCCCTGGCCAGCCGTTCCTGATAACCGAAGGGTTCGGGATTGCCCGTCGCCTGTCTGAAAAACTCTCGGAAATCCAACGGCGCGCTCCTGTTTCGTCGTGCCTTCCCGGATGCAACGCCGGTGTTTTGCCGGCCAGCGACTCGACCCGCGGCGACCGGGGCAATCGGCCCGGACGGGGAGTAGAGGGTTCGGGAGGCCGTGGAAGGACAACCCTTGTGGGTAGTGGCTAAATTTTAAGTGATGAAGTCTGCCGACCCCTACCCCGTCATTCCGGCAGGGATTGCCGGAATCCAG
>JAIZWN010000232.1 GCA_020443945.1 Candidatus Thiosymbion ectosymbiont of Robbea hypermnestra
AAAATCTGTAGGATGGGGCGCGAGACCACGCTAGGCTTTGCCTGTCCTATCATCCTATAGATCACAGCACTACCCGAGTTCCAACTCGGTACCACTTCCCTTTCTTGACAACTTAGTACCCTACTACATGATCTTATCGGATTTTGCAAGCCCGCCAACCCTTATCGACATTTTCCGTGTGACCTTAAGATAAACAGGCTTGCTATTTCCCCTCACCACATGGCCGACGGGAAGGGAAGGCATGTGGCGGAATATGCGACGCAGAGAAAACCGATCGATCTTGCTCCCATCGTCGGAGAAACGACGGCGGGTTCTTGCCGTTCGCCCGTCGGGGGTGCCGCCCGTTGCGACATTTTCTTGCTTGATGTCGCAAAAGCCCATCCCTGGGCTTTGCGACTGGCGAATCGGAAAATGGTGATTTCCCGATTCTTTCATTTTCAACCGCGTGTCGCGGTTGAAAATGGCGGTCCATCCCTGGACCGCATTCGGCCGGGGCTCAACCGATCAGGTCGGGGTACAGGACGGCGGCCAGAGCGATAAATTCGCGCGCGCCCTTGCCGCGGGGCTCCAGCTCGAATACCGCCAGCCCTTCGCTGAAGGACCGGCGAAACACGGTGCGCTGGGACAGCCGCGGCTTGAGGAACTTGATGTCCGGCAGCGAAATCAGGGCGGCGGCGGCCTCATCGGTCTCCCGCACGGCATGATGGGTGTCGCCGCGGTTGATGAAGCCGATCACCTCCGCCGGCTTGTCCCGTTGCATGGAGTTCACCAGGTGAATATAGCGCTGGGTGGACCAGATGTCGGCCTGGGATGGCGGCACCGGCACGAGCACGCGATCGCAGAGTTCCAACGCCTGGCGCATCGCGTCCATACTCGCGGTGCCGACGTCGATCAGGGTCTCGTCCACGGCGTTCAGCCGCTCCGGGGTCAAGCCCGAGCCGTCTTCGACCTGCAGGGGAGGCTCGAAGCCTTCTTCCACCCGCACCTCCACCACGTCGGACAGGGTCGCCTGCGGGTCGGTATCGATGAGCTGAACCTTCACATCGGCCATCGCGAGCCATACCGCGAGGTTGAAGGTGACGGTGCTCTTGCCCGATCCCCCTTTGTAGCTTCCGATTACGGTTATCATCGTCAACTCCCCATCCTTCCGGTCGGATAAAGATTTTCCAGGCGACCTTATAGGATCAGTGGCCGGTCGGTCCGCCCCGGGGACCTTTGGGCGGACCCGGAGGGGCGGTCACACGTTTGAAGCCCGCGGGAATCTTGAATAGGTCGTCGGGTTGTTTACCGATCTGGATGTTTTTCAGCTCGCTGACCATGCCTCCGGGAAATTCCTGGCGAACGGTGAGCGCAAGCTCGGGATCGATCCATTGGAAGGTGCGCATCTCGCGCCGATCGGGCATGGTCGCCACCATCTCCCATTTCTCGACCCGGCGCCCATTGAGGTTTTCCCGGGCCACGAATCTGAGCTCCGTCTTGTGTCCACCGGGCATTTCCTGCCGCAGGGGGATGCCCCGTTCCTTATCCAGCCACTGGGTGCTCTTCATGGTTTGTCCCTGATGGGAGGCGGTCAGCTCCCATTTGACCGCCGGGCGCCCGGCGATCTTTTCCTCCCCGAGTCGGCGACAGGTCATGCCGGGCCGGCCGGCGCAGGGGTTTTCCGTCGGTTTTATTCCCATGCCCGGCGGCTTACCCCCGGGTCCGCCCAGCTTTTGTTCTCCATATTCCCTGCGATCCGGAAACAGTATCCACTCGAGCCCGCGGTTTTCATCGATTATCCGGATGATGTGTTGTCCCTGGTGGGAATCCTCGACGCGCCCCCGCTTGTCGCCGACGAACAGCTTGCCGGACGCGGCCTGCTTGCCTTCGGGTCCATACCGGAGCACCTCCGCGGAGAACTCGGGACCGGCGAGCACCGCGCCGGAAACCGCCGTCGCCAACCACCCGACGACCAATAGATGCCATAGCCTGTTTTTCATCTCGGTTTTATCCTCGCGTATCGGTTTGAATCGATCCTATTCGGTGTTGTCCCCGAAGTAGCGGCGAAACCAGCTCTCGGGCTGGTAACCGTAGGCCTCTTCGGCCGACAGGGGGTCGGTTCGACGCGGTCGCCCCTCGTCGGGGGCCGCAACCCGTGGCCGTGGGCGCCAACCGGTTTCGGCGCCCATCCGCCGGCGTTCCTGCTCCGTCAGCGGACGAAATCGATAGGCATTCCGCCAGGGTGTCGCGCCTTGGTCCGCGTATCCGGTGGACATGCTATCGTGAAAACGATACCCCCGTGCCGGTACCAGGGGCAATTCCCCGGCAACCGGGGCCTGGCTCGAGCAGCCGGGGGTGCGAGTCTCCGGCATGTTCCAGTGCCGACTCCCCGCCCAGGAATGCGCCCTCCCCTCGGATGGCGGAGCGGACCGGAAACCACCGCCCGGGGTGGGTTCCCGATCGATATCCGACCCCGGTGCCCGACAAGGGTCTCTCCGGTAGCCCTCGAAGGCCCTGTCGGGGAGTTCCCCGCGCGGGTAGGGGCGATTGCCGGCGGGGAAGTCGAGGGGGGAATCGCCGTAGGGGGTCCCGTAAACCGCCGCTGGGTTCGGGTAGCCCCCGTCGGGAAACGGATAGCCCCCATCATCGGGACACGGATGGGAGAAGGCCGGTGGAGCGGTGGATAACCAGGATACGAGCAGGACGGCATACCGCGGGAGTCCACCCGTCGGCGGGTGTCGCAAAGGCCCATCCCTGGGGGTTTGCAACGCGGAATCGGAAAAGGGCCGGCTATTCCTCATCCGTTTTCAGGCGTATGCCGCGCCGTTTGGCCCTTTTCCGAACCAATGATGTCTGTTCCACCGCCTTTGGTTTGGCCGCGGTCTTTTTGGCCGCCGGTTTCTTTACGGCGGCGCCCTGCTTGCGGGTCTCGGCGGTGGTCTCCCGTTTGGCGGCTTCCCTGGTTTTGTCGTCCGCCTCGCCGGTCCCTTTCCGCGCGGCCGGCGCATCCCGTTCCGCCGTTACGGGCGGGGCGGGGGTCCGCGTAGCCGCGGTTGTTTTTTCCGTCGGCCCGCTCGGCGCGGGTTTGGCCGCCGCACCGGATGCCTTGTCCTCCGATTTTGCCGTCGGTGTTACATCGGGCGTTGTATCGGCTGTCGGCCCGCTGTCGGCTGTCTGGGGCGTGCTTAGGACGGTGGTTTGCGCCGTCACGGCTGTTTTTTCCACCGACCCGCTCGGCGCGGATTTGGCTGCCCCACCGGGTGCCTTATCCTCCGATTTTGCCGTCGCCGTTGCATCGGGCACTGCATCGGCTGTCGGCCTGCTGTCGGCTCCCTGGGGCGTGCTCGGGCCGCCGGTTTGCGTTGTCGCGGCTGTTTTTTCCGTCGGCCCGCTCGGCGCGGATTTGGCTGCCTCACCGGAGGCCGTGTCCTTTGCTTTTGCCGTCGCCGTTGCATCGGGCATTGCACCGGTTGCCGGCCCGCTATCGGCTCCTTGGGGCGTGCTCGGGGCGCCGGTCGGCTCCGTGCGGACCCGCGGCGCGTCTTGCCGTGATGCCCCTTCGGCGGCCATGGCCTTCTCTCGCGTCCCAACGGCCTGGATGCCGGTCGCCGATACCGGTACGCCGTCGGACCCCGAGGCCGACGCGGCCGGGGCGGCAGCGCCGGAATCACCGCTTGGCGGCTTTTCTCCATCGGTGCCCGGACTCGTCGGCCGGGACGGCTCGACGGGCTTTTTCCTTTTCACCAGCCCCTTCAGGAACTCGTACAACAGCAGAAAAATCCCCCGGATCAGGTAGAAGCCCATGATGATTCCTTCCATCAGGTAGCCCCAGAGCTTGATCAGGATGTCGGCCCTGGATTTTTTCTCGGCCTTCGGTTCCTCTTGCCTGGGCTTCGGCGCTTGCTCGGGCTCCTCCTGGGGGCTGGGCAGGCTCACGCCGTGCGGCGCGGTGGCCGCCGCGACTTCGCACAGGTCCTTGCTGGCCGCCACGCATCCCAGGGGAATCACCACCAGCGTGAGCAGGGTCGAAACCAGGACGCCGGAGGCCAGGGAAATCGCCATCCCCTGGAAGATGGGGTCGGTGAAGATGACGCTGGAGCCCGCGACCAGCGCCAGGGCGGTGATCACGATGGGGCGGGTCCGGGTCTTGCAGGCGCGGATGACGGATTCGGTGACGGATACGCCTTTTTGGATCTCGTGAATCGAGAAGTCCACGAGCAGGATCGAGTTACGCACGATGATGCCGGCCAGCGCGATCCAGCCGATCATCGAGGTGGCGGTGAACTCGCCGCCCAGCCCGAGGTTGAACATAATCAGGTGGGCCGGGATGATCCCTAACAGCGTCAGGGGAATGGGGGCCATGATGACCAGGGGGATCCGGAAGTTGCCGAATTCCCACACCACCAGGATGTAGATGAGCACCAGGGCGACCATGAAGGCGCCGCCCATATCGCGGAAGGTCTCGTAGGTCACCGTCCACTCGCCGCTCCACTCCCAGGCCGAATACCGGTCGTCGGGGGGAGGGCCGATCCAGTAGGCCTGCGGGACCGTGCCGTCCGGCGCCGTATATCCGGTGGCGTCCATCGCGTCCTGAATCTGGAACATGGCGTAGACGGGCGCGGCCAAGGCCCCGCCCACGTCGGCCACCACGAACTCGATCGCGCGCAGGTCCTTGCGGTAGATGATGTCTTCCTCGGGCACCCGTTGAAAGGTCCCGAGCTCGTGCAGCGGGATGGTGAAGCCGCCGCTGGACTGGATCGGCAGATCGCCCAGGCGTTCGATGTGGGACCGCTCCGCCAACGGGACCTGGACGATGATCTGGATGGGCTCGTGGCCCACTTTCTGTTTGACATCCCCGATCGGCGCGCTGCCCAGGGCCATGGACAGGTTGCGGTTGATGGTGTCCACGGAGATGCCGCGGCGCACCGCCTTCTCGGTGTCCACGTCGAAGCGCCAGTAGTCGTAGGTCTCGCGCAGATAGTTGTCCACGTCGCGGGCGCTCTCGGCCTGGGCGAAGAATTCGGTCATGTCCCGCGCGAACTGGCGGCGGATTTCCGGCGTCGGGCCGTGGATCTCCGCTACCACCGATTGCAGTACCGGCGGTCCCGGCGGCATTTCGACAACCGAGATGTTGGCGCCGGTGCCCGCGATCAGCTCCCCCAGCATCTCCCGTGCCACGACCGCCAGCTCGTGGCTGCTGCGATCGCGTTCGTTCTTATGCAAGAGCTGCACCTGCAGCTCCCCCTGCCAGGGGTCGGAGCGCATATAGTAATGGCGCACCATACCGTTGAAATCGAAGGGCCGGGCCGTGCCCGCGTAGAGCTGGATGGCCGTCACCTCCGGCAGGGTGCGCAGCTTTTCCGCCATGCGGTGGGCGAGATTGGCGGTGACCGGCAGGGCCGTGCCCTCCGGCATGTCGAGCACCACGGAGAACTCCGGCTTGTTGTCCAGGGGCAACATCTTCACCGGGACCCACTTGAAGTAGAAGAAGGAGCAGGTGAAAAGGAAGATGCCCCAGAGGACGAGGCGGAACAGGGTCCGCTTGCTCTTGCCCTCGATGAGAGGGGTCAGGACGCGGCGGAATACCTTCTCGAGCCGCTCCGCCCCCTTGTGCTCGCGCTCCTCCGCCGTCTCCAGGTAGCGCATGGAGGGACGCAGCCATTTGGAAAGCGCCAGATAAGGGGTGAACACAAAGGCGGCGAACAGGGAGATGAACATGGCGACCGAGCCCAGGGCCGGGATGGGCTCCATGTAGGGCCCCATCATGCCGCTCACGAAGCCCATGGGCAGCAGCGCGGCGATGACGGTAAAGGTGGCGAGAATGGTCGGGTTGCCCACCTCGCGCACCGCGTCCACCGCGGTTTCGTCGTCGGTATGCCCCTCCTCCAGCCAGCGCCGATAGATGTTCTCCACCACCACGATGGCGTCGTCCACCAGGATGCCGATGGAGAAGATGAGGGCGAACAGGCTCACCCGGTCGATGGTGTACTCCGAGACCCAGGCGAGGAAGATGGTCATGAGCAGCACGACCGGGATCACCAGCATGACCACGATGGCCGGCCGCAGGGCCCGAAAGGCCCACCACACCAGCAGGAACACCCAGCCGGTGGCGATGAACAGCTTGAAGATCAGCTCGGTGACCTTGTCGTCCGCGGTCTCCCCGTAGTTACGGGTGATGCTGACCTCGACATTGTTGGGAATACGCCCGCCCTTGATCTGCTCCACGCGCTCGATAATGGCGTTGGCGACGGTGACGCCGTTGGTCAGCTCCTTCTTGGCAACGGCCAGGGTTACCGCGGGCACCCCGTCGGCCTTCGCCCCCTCCGACGCGGCGGGCCCCGTATAGTAGGCCACCAGCTGCGTGGCGTCCTCCGGGCCCTGGACGACGCGCGCCACATCCCGCACATAGATCGGGGCGTTCTGATGCGTGCCCACCACCAGCCGGTCGATCTCGTCCGCGTTCTTGAGGAAGGAGCCGGTGGTTACCGAGAAATGGGCGCCGCTCGACTCCACCCCGCCGGCCGTGGCCTCGGCATTGGCGTTGCGGATCGTCTGGGCGACCTGATCCAGGCTGATGCCATAGCCGGACAGGCGCTCGGGATAGACATCCACCGTCACCCGCTCGCGGCGTCCGCCGACGATAAAGGCGTTGCCCGTGTTCTTGACCTCCTTGACCGCCTGGAGCACATCCTGGGCGAGGAGGCGCAGCTGGCCATCGTCCACATCCGGCAGGCCGTCGTTGTCCAGGTCCTTCGACCACAGGGTAAGGGTAACGATGGGCACATCGTCGACGCCTTTACTCTTGACCAGAGGCGGCATGACCCCCGGGGGGATCTTGTCCATGTTGGAGGCGATCTTGTCGTTCACCTTCACCAGCGACGGCCCCATCTGCCGTCCCACCTCGAACTCGACGGTGACCAATCCCTGGTTGCGCTGGGAGGCCGAGTAGACGTGCTTGACCCCCGGGATCTCACTCATGATGCGTTCCAGAGGTTGCACCACCAGGTTCGACACCTGCTGCGCGGAGGTCCCCGGATACTGCACCATGATGTCGATCATGGGCACGGAGATCTGGGGATCCTCCTGACGCGGCGTCATCACCAGACCCAGCAGGCCCATCAGAAGCATCGAGATATAGAACAGGGGCGAGAGCGGGGAGCGGATAAAAAACCGCGCCGTGCGCCCGGCAATTCCGAGATGCTCATCCGTGAGCCTGGGTCCCTGACCCTCGGGACCCGTCAGGGTCTCGTCTGCATTCATAGCTCAACACCCATCATTAGGCGGGTTATCGGAATACGAAGGCCGCCGTCCCGAAAACGGAACACGACGGCACCGGATCGCGAGCGGCCGCGATCCGGTCGGGAGGATAAAACCGGAAGACCCCACGAAAGGGGCCTTGAGAAGAGGCCGGGCTTTGCAGGAAAACCCGGAGCGGGAAGGCACAGCCCGGCGGCACAAGGCCGCGCGCGGGACGCGCAACGAATCGGGCGACCGGCGCCCCGGTATGAGGCGCCCTCCACGGCGGACCAACCCACGCGCGGGAGACCGCACCACCCCGGCATTCCGCTGAAAATGCAAGATAAGGTGAAATGGGGTGCTGGAACCGGTGCGGCGCATAGCCCGGATCAACGCCCCGCGTCGGGTTGCTGCTGTTGCCGGGTAGACCAGCCGGCGGTGACCCCCGGCGGCGGGTCCGCCAGGACCCGCTCCCCCGGCCGCAAACCACTGAGCACCGTGATCAAACCCTCCGGAACCGGCTCGCCGACCCGGATCAGGCGCAGCTCGGCGCCGCCCTGCGCGCCGAGCACATAGACCCCCGGCAGGCTGCCGTTATAACGGATCGCCGACTCGGGGATAACCGGGTTGGCGCGTGCGGGGGCATTGAAATCCGGGACCAGCACCTTGGCGTACATCCCCGGCTCGGACACACCCTGGGGCAGATCGAGCTTGATCTTGACCGTATGCCGTTGGGGGTCCGCCATGGGGAAAATCTGCGCGACCCGGACCGGCACCCGGCGATGGTTCACGTCGAGCTCGGCATGGATCATAACCCCCTCGCGCAGACCCGGCCGCAGGCGCGCCGGCACATCCACCTCCACCTGCAGATACTCGACATCGGCGTAATTGAGCAGGGGTTGGCCGGGCTGCACCGTATCGCCGACCTCGATGAACTTCTTGACGATCACACCGTCGAAGGGCGCGATACTGCGGGCGTCGCGCAGCTTGGAATCCAGGGCCTGCAGCTCCGCCCGAAGACGCATGAGCGTACTACGCGCCTGCTCGATCTGCGTACCGGACGAATAAAGATCCGCGGACAATTCCGCGCCCCTGGAGCGCTCCCCGATGAAATCCTCCATGGGGCGGGTAAACATCTGATCGAACAGATTCGGGATCCCCATGCCGCCCGGAGACGTGCGGGAGCGGGGGGCGAAAAGCTCCCGGCTATACTGCATGCCGGCATTGCGGAACGCGGCATCCGCGCTTTGCATCTGGGCCAACAGGGCCTGGCGGTTGGCGAGCAACTCCCGGTCATCGAGGGCGACGAGCAGATCGCTTTTCTTGAAGGCATCACCCTCGATACCGGCCAGGTACTTGATCCGTCCCGGCAGCTGGGCGGCCAGCGTCACCTCCTTATAAGGGACCACGGTGCCGCCCACCGAAACGGTCGGGGCCCCCTTGGCCTGCTTCACCACGAACTCCCCGCCCGGAGGAGGCGCCGCGACGGCCTGCGCCGCCAACACCAGACCCGCCACAAACAATCCGCGAACGATTGCTGATCCCATGTGCCTTGCTACCTGAGTAACCTGCCGATTTCTATGCCGACCCACCCGAACATCGAGCCAGGGGACGCGATGCTCACCTTAAGGTTCCGGAACCCGAGTCCTCGCCACACCCGCGACCACCGTTTCATACCCGACCGCGCCTGCGATCAAAATGACGGGGCCTCCTGGTGCCGCACGGATACCCGTTCAGTAAACTATGAATTATCGCCAATCGGCATTCCAATTACAAGCACGAATCACGATTAATACATAAAAATCAGACATCTAATACAAGTTTTTCCGCAAATCGACAACCGGTTCGACGACCGACAAGCAACCTCCGACGCCGGGCCGAAGAACAAACCTGCCCGACCAGGAGAACCCGATTATACGCCACCTTCGACAAATAACGCCGCACCGGACGGTCGGCCGTCGGTTGCCCCGGAGACGACTCCTTCACCAACTGCGCCGCTCGGGTTTTTCGGGTATGATTTTGCTACTTTTTCCGTCCCGGTGCTTCCAGATCCATGGTCAGTAATCTGCTCAAGAAGGTCTTTGGCAGCCGCAACGAACGGCTGATCAAACGGATGTCGAAACAGGTCGCCCGGATCAATGCGCTGGAGTCCGGGATCGAGCGGCTCGCCGATGCCGAGCTACGGGCCAGGACCGGCGAGTTCCGCCAACGCCTGGAGGCGGGCACACCCCTGGAGGACCTGCTCCCCGAGGCCTTTGCCGTGGTGCGCGAGGCGGGCCGGCGGATGCTGGGTATGCGCCACTTCGATGTCCAGCTCATCGGCGGCATGGTCCTCGACGACGGCAAGATCGCCGAGATGCGCACCGGCGAGGGCAAGACCCTGGTGGCGACCCTGGCCGCCTACCTGAACGCCCTGCCCGCCCGGGGCGTCCATGTGATCACGGTGAACGACTACCTGGCCCGCCGCGATGCCGAGTGGATGGGCAAGATCTACCGCTTCCTGGGGCTCAGCGTGGGGGTGATCAACTCCTCGGGGGGGATGGGACCGGACGCCGCCTCCTACCTCTATGACCCGGACTATGAGCCGCCCGCGGGGCAGGGCTACCGACACATGCGCCCGGTCACCCGCCAGGAGACCTACGCCGCCGACATCACCTACGGCACCAACAACGAGTTCGGGTTCGACTACCTGCGCGACAACATGGCCTTCGCGGCCGAGCACCGGGTACAGCGCGATCCCTGCTACGCCATCGTGGACGAGGTGGACTCCATCCTCATCGACGAGGCCCGCACCCCCCTCATCATCTCCGGCCCCGCGGAGGGCGGCACCGACCTCTACCGGCAGATCGACAAGATCGTGCCCAGCCTCACCCGCCAGGACCCCATCACCAACGAGGAAGGGCAGCCGGATTTCGGCCCCGGCGATTTCTCCGTGGACGAGAAGGCGCGCCAGCTCTACCTCAGCGAAGACGGCCATCAGAAGGTGGAAGAAATGCTGGCCGAGATGGGGCTGCTGGGCGCGGGCGAGAGCCTGTACGACCCCGCCAACATCGCCCTGATGCACCATGTCTACGCCGCCCTGCGCGCCCACGTACTGTTCCGGAAGAACGTGGACTACATCGTCCGGGACGGCCAGATCATCATCGTCGACGAATTCACCGGCCGCACCATGCCGGGGCGGCGCTGGTCCGAGGGCCTGCACCAGGCCGTGGAGGCCAAGGAAGGGGTCCCCATCCAGCAGGAAAACCAAACCCTGGCCGCCATCACCTTCCAGAACCTGTTCCGCCTCTACCCCAAGCTCTCGGGCATGACCGGCACCGCCGATACCGAGGCCTTCGAGTTCCAGCAGATCTACAGCCTGGAGGTCGTCGTCATCCCCACCAACGAACCCATGATCCGCAACGACATGGGGGACCTGGTCTACCTCACCCAGCAGGAAAAATACCGGGCCATCGTCGAGGACATCCGCGAGTGCGTACAGCGGGGACAACCGGTCCTGGTGGGCACGGCCTCCATCGAAACCTCGGAGCTCGTCTCCGGGCTGCTGACCAAGGAAAAGATCCCCCACGCCGTGCTCAACGCCAAGCAGCACGAGCGCGAGGCGGGCATCATCGCCCAGGCCGGGCGTCCCGGAACCGTCACCATCGCCACCAACATGGCCGGCCGCGGGACGGACATCGTGCTGGGCGGCAACCTGGAGGCCGAGCTGGAAGACAATCCCGACCCAAACGCCGAGATGGGCATCCGCGCCGACTGGCAGCAACGCCACGACAAGGTCATCGCCGCCGGGGGGCTGCACGTGGTGGGCACCGAGCGCCACGAGTCGCGGCGCATCGACAACCAGCTGCGCGGCCGTTCCGGGCGTCAGGGCGATCCGGGCTCCAGCCGCTTCTTCCTCGCCCTGGAAGACAACCTGATGCGCATCTTCGCCTCCGAGCGCGTCGGCGGCATGATGCAGAAGCTCGGCATGGAAAAGGGCGAGGCCATCGAACACCCCTGGGTCACCAAGGCCATCGAAAACGCCCAGCGCAAGGTCGAGGGACGCAACTTCGACATCCGCAAGCAGCTCTTGGAATACGACGACGTAGCCAACGACCAGCGCAAGGTCATCTACCGGCAGCGCCGCGACCTCATGGACGCCACGGAGGTCTCGGATACGGTCACGGCCATGCGCGCCGACGTGCTGACCCGGACCATCGACGGCTACATCCCCCCCCAAAGCCTGGAAGAACAATGGGACATCCCCGGCCTGGAGCAGGCCCTGGCCGAGGTCTTCGGCAACGACTGGCCGCTTAGCGCCTGGCTGGACCAGAACCCGGACCTGCACGAGGAGACCCTGCGCGCGCGCATCGACCAGGAAATCGCCGAGCGATACGCGGACAAGGAAACCACCCTGGGCGCACACACCCTGCGCCAGATCGAAAAAACCCTGATGCTGCAAATCCTCGACACCCAGTGGAAAGACCACCTGGCGGCCATGGACTACCTGCGTCAAGGCATCCACCTGCGCGGCTACGCCCAGAAAAACCCCAAGCAGGAATACAAGCGCGAGGCCTTCGAGATGTTCAGCGCCATGCTGGACGGCATCAAGCAAGAGGTCATCGGCGCCCTCTCCAAGCTCCAACCGCGAACCGGGGACGAGCTACTCCTCCCCCTCGATGCCATGGCGGCGCTGGAACAGGAATTCGAGTTCAAACACGAAGCCTTCCAGGGACTGGATGCCGAGCCGGGGCAACAACCCGCCGAAACGGACCGCGCCGAACGCCACCAGCCCTACGTGCGCGAGCAGCGCAAGATCGGTCGCAACGAGCCCTGCCCCTGCGGCTCCGGCAAAAAATACAAACACTGCCACGGCCGGGCAAGTTGATAGGTAAGCGCGGTCTACAGGTGATGGTATACCGTCCCGGTCAGTCGTTTGTTCATAAGGTCCCATGTCACAGCCAGCTGCCCGAATCGGCGATGCGCACACTTGTCCCCATGTCGACCCCGGTCCAAAGCCGCATGTGGGGGGACCCATCCTGGAGGGTTGTCCGACCGTCCTGATCGGTGGCCAACCCGCTGCCCGAGTTGGCGACAAGGCAACCTGCATTGGTCCGCCGGATACCATTGCCACCGGCGAGCCGACGGTGCTGATCGGCGGCAAGCCCGCAGCAAGGTTGGGTGATACTACGGCTCACGGGGGCCTTATCGTTACCGGAAACGCAACCGTTCTCATCGGCTCGGGCAGCTCGCTGCTGTCGCGGCGTGGCAGCTTGGCCTTTCAACGCGACCCGAATGGCAACATCTTGGCACGGAAAATTGGTGGTCTATCTCCAGTCGAGCATGGCGGTGCTCCCGGTGACACATTTGTGGTTCAGGAATACGAGCTGGTGCTTCAGGATGGTTCCACCATCAAAGCGACCAAATCACTTGGTCGATATGATCCAACAACGAGGCGTATCGTGCCTGATGCACGTATGGATACTGATTGTCACGGTGTGACCTTTGCCGACGGTAAATATTGGATCAATGACGGTGAAGTCGATGACTTACTGGCTGGCGGGGGATTTTCCAAAACAAATACGCCGCAACCTGGTGATGTCCTCATTTATCGCAACCAGGGAGGTGATGTCGTCCATAGTGTGACAGTCAGCAAGACAGATGCTGGGGGAAATGTAACGGAGGTAACGGGGTTGGGTGGACTGGAAACAATAGAACATTCGGCCCCCCCGGACCAAGCATGGCATGATCCGAACGCAACACAAGAGGTCTGGACAAAATAGGTAAAAGGAGAAAATGCACAAGAAATGTGCTGTTTGAAAGCAATCATAGCGGGTACATTCATTATAGGTAGTTACTGCGCTTTCTGCCTGGAATACGGTCCGAATTCCAGTAACCAACACACTTACGACAAGACCAAAGAAATGGCATTTGACTTTTACAATTGGGCACCGGAAACGGGCCTACTCAGTGACGCAGAACTCGTTTACAGGTTGACAAGTCGCGACTTTAAAAAGTCGAGTCCCGCCGCCGTCGAAGTGGTACGCCGGGGTGATCGGCTTTTCGAGCAGCTCTTCGCATTGAGTAGTGACCAACGCTATTTTACGGGAAGGTCTCTTATGGACCCAACCGCGAACATGCTACTGCCGGTTCCACTTGAGGGTTTCGAGATACCCAAGTCAAAACGAAATTGGGTGATAACCGTGGAGGTCGCCGCCTTGTATCTGATTTCGGCCATCTATCACAATGATATCCATTTTGCCAGAGTGCCATTGCTGTATCCTGAGAACCCTCGTAGTAGGCTCCACGGGGATGCCAAAAGCGACAAGCCCGGGAATACCGAAGAGCGGGTTGAGCGTGCCCACAAGGCCATAGACGCCTGGATACAGGCTTGGCGAAAATATGGACTGGATGCGTTGCGGTCGCAGGGGCATCACCCCCTTTCCGGTTCTAATCTCCGTTGGTACTAACGAACCTTGGTAGATGTCAGGTCCCGTATGATTACGCAAATGGCGTTTTGGAGTCTACGCAATGAACCAACAAAAGTTATTACGGGATGTTGCATCCTTGCCGCCAATTGCGCAACAGGAGGTAATGGACTTTATTGCTTTCCTGAAGCAACGTCATATTCGGGACGGATTACCTGAAAACAGGTTTTCGGAAATAGAAAACGAGCCCTTTATCGGTCTATGGAAAAATCGCACCGATATGATCGATAGCTCCGCCTGGGTAAGAAACCTACGTCGGAAAGAATGGAGATAACGCATTGTCCGGCTTCATACTCATTGATACGGATATCTTGATCGATGCCGGGCTGGATGTTCAACACGCTATAGGCTGTCTTAAACAATATGAACAACGGACACAATTAGCCGTAAGCATTATCACCAAGATGGAGCTTGTTGTCGGATGCCGTAATAAAAATGAACTACGCAACATCGAAAAATTTCTTCAGCGATTTGAAATTTTTTCCGTAGATGAAGCCATTTCTGAAAAAGCGGATGAGTTACTGATAAGCTATCGGTTGAGTCACGGATTACGGATTCCTGACTCCCTGATTGCCGCAACGGCAATAATCGGGAATTGTCCATTGGTTTCAAAAAATCAACGTGACTATCGTTTTATTACGGAACTTGACTTGCTGCCTTATCCGTGACCACATAGAGACTAAAGACGGGATGCATCGATTTAAACTTCTCGCCAATGACCGGTCACACGACCTCTTATCAACCCATCCACCTTCGAAAAACAGCCATGCTTACAATAAGCAGCGAGCAACTGAACCTGCTGGCGGATGACTGGCTTGCACGCAGAATATTGGTTTTCCTTAGGCAACACTTGCCGGAAAAATGCAACGAGCCAGATGCCACGCTATTGGAATCAATAAGGAATTATATCAAGACGGCAAGAGAAAACGGCATAAGAACCGAACGCGCAATCGCAAAGTGGTCATACCTTCTTCTCTTGACTGACGGTAAATTACTCGATGTCAATGGCGTAAAAGACTACCTGGAGCAACCGCATCTTTCTCAAAGCAAAAAGGTCGATCGGCTTATGAAGTCCTTAGCCGTAGCCGGCAAGCTGACCACTGGCTGAAGGTCCCCTGAAAAGACAACAGGGCGTTCATTGTGACCGCAATAGCCGCCGCACCATCTTTGGTGGCTGCCGGACCGCCCGGATGGGTGGCACTCGGGATTTCAGGCATCGTCACCGTAGCTGTGTCCGCGGCTGCGATCATGGAGGCATCCGAGCAGGCGGACGAAGACTTCGCCGATGAAGAACTCAGCGGGGTCCAAAGCTGCCCGAAAGCCAAGACGTGCGCGTCAGAAGACAAAGAAAAACCCGAAGAACTTCCCAAAAACCCGGATGACTTGCTCGATGAGGGGTACGAAGAAACGACACACCCGGAAGCACGAAAGAAGGGTAAAAGGGAATTTCTTAATCCGAAGACGGGTGATAAGGTCCGCTTCGAGAAAGGGGACCCGAATAAAACTGGTTGGAAGGGAAAAGACCATTGGCACAGATATAATCCAAATGCAACCGGTAAACGTGACCTCATGCTGGATAAGAACGGAAATCCCGCGCCGAAAGGATCGAACACATCACATATAGAACCAAAATAAATAACAGCGGAGATAAATCATGTCGATTTCAGAGATTCTGCGGGAGTATTATTGGTTGCATGATTCTGTGATAACCGGCTGGAATTGGGCGGCATCGAACCGCCTGGTACTCGAAATCGAAGTAAATATGAATCAAGAAGATGATACGGAAGGCGACGATTTCAGAGAGATCATTCTGATCTTCGAGGGTTGTACCCTGGTCGATGAATTGAATGAGGGATTCAACGGATTTTCCACGGGTGATGCTGGAATTTTTAATGCGGACGAAGTGAAGGAATCGACATCGCCGACGGCAAGGAAAGGCATCGAGCTGGCCATGGACTACAATAACTATGATGGAAAAGGAGAAGAGTTTGTGTTGATCAAGGTTTTCGCCGATAAGGTTTCCGTGATCGATGCACATAAGAAATATCGTGACCCAAAGACGAATGATGGAGTTAAATCCTATAAAGGGAAGCCGAATAACCCGAGTTGGCGGGAAAGAGACCATTGGCACAGACATAATCCAAATAAAACCGGAAAAGATGACGCCATGTTGGACAAGAACGGAAATCCCGTGCCGAAATATTCGAAGGCATCATACATAGAACCCAGCCCGTAGGTTGGCGTGAGCTTGTGAACCCCAACAAAGGCACCTTGAAAAATTCAAGGTGTACGTAAGCTCGTAGGGCGGGTAAGACCAGGGACGGGTAGTTTTGTGATCTGTGATGCTTGAATCCGCAGATTACGCAGATTCTCGCCGATGAAAAAACGCAGTAATCCGTGAAAATCGGCGTAAT
>JAIZWN010000233.1 GCA_020443945.1 Candidatus Thiosymbion ectosymbiont of Robbea hypermnestra
GAACCGTTTCAAGCGCTTTGAACTCACGGATGTTCGCGGTTCTTGGTCCGTAGATTACCCACCGTAAAAAATCCTGTTAATCCTGCAAATCCTGTTAATCCTGTACGATTGGAAGACCGCACGAACCACGCAGAATGGCTCGACCTGTCAGCGGCGACGCCGTAACTTTGTTGTCCCTGGGTATATACGCCGAATCCCGGAAACAACAAAGTTAGAACACTACCGTTCGCGGATACCCTGCGCGCCCTGGGCTGGGTCCATACCTGGGTGGCGCACTTGCCCACAAAAAGCATATCCACAACAAACGGCGGAGCAAATGCAGGCTAAGTTGCTGATAGTTCAGTTGTAGCTTGTTGTGGGCCACTGCTACAATGAAACGTATGAAAAAATTCCCTTGTTCCGGGGAGAGAAATCATGATCGACAACCGTTCGCGCAAGGATATTCCAGTCAGAGACCGCCTGATCCTGGCGCTGGATGTGCCCGACAGGGACACCGCTCTGGGGATGGTGGAATTGCTCGGTGACTCGGTCAATTTCTACAAGCTCGGCCTGGAACTCTTCATGTCCGGCAGCTACCTCGATCTGGTAGAGCAGCTGAGCAGGCGCGGCAAACGTGTTTTCTGCGACCTGAAGTTTTTCGATGTACCGGAAACCGTGGCCCGCGCGGTGCGTCAGCTCAAGAATCGCGGCGTGGACTTCACGACCGTGCACGGCAACGACGCGATGCTGCGCGCCGCGGCCGGCGAAAGGGATGGGTTGAAAATTCTTGCCGTTACGGTACTGACCAGCCTCGATCAGGGGGACCTGGACGACCTCGGTTTCAAGTGCGACGTGGAGACGTTGGTGCTCTCGCGCGCGAAACGCGCCCTGGAGATCGGCTGCGACGGCGTCATTTCATCCGGCCGGGAAATCCCGGCCCTGAGAAGGGCCTTCGGCGACCGGTTCATCATCGTCGCCCCCGGCATTCGTCCGGTGCAGAACCGTCCGGTAGACGACCAGAAACGGGTTGTCACGCCCACCGAGGCATTCCGGAACGGCGCCGACTTCATCGTCGTCGGGCGACCCATCCGTGACGCGGCGGACCCGCGCGCCAAGGCCGAAGAGATCCAGGCCGAAATCGCGGCGGTGTTTGTTTAGAATGCCGGCGCCATTTTTCAAGCACTGACATGCTTGGAAAATGGCAGGGTATCCCGGCCCTGCCCGGACACCTTGAATTTTTCAAGGTCCCCCATGATCGATTCTTGCAACTTGCCGTCCCTGGCGTCGGCGGTTGGCAGGATGGGCAAAGCGGAGCGTGCCTGTTCTCCGGTCCCAGACTCCGGTCATCTCCAGGGCTTTGCGAACCAACATTCCTTGGCCGACGCTCAACGCGAAGCGTGCCCGTCGATTCGTCATCGGGAGTAACCGACGGACTACCGACGTGCACGGGACCTGGGAGCAAGCGGCTTCCCGGTAGTGTTGTAGTTTTGTGATCTGTGATTTTGAATCCGCAGATTACGCCGATTCTCGCCGATGAAAAAACGCAGTAATCCGTGAAAATCGGCGTAATCTGCGGACAACAATGATGGTGAGGGAAGGTCTCTACGTTGAATCCCGGAAACCACAAATCTAAGACACCACCCGACTTCCCTACCTTCGTCACCAAACGTTTTTGATGGGCACGCTTCGCTCCGTGCATCCAGTAAGGAGTCGGCATCACGCCTTGCCGTGGCGCGTGTCGGTTCTGTAGTCCCGCAGGCCCTGCTTTTCCTTGTCGTCGAGTTCCGACGGGCTCGGGCGATTGTATAGGGTCTCGAATTCGGCGTCCCTGGCTTCCTTGTCGAGGGCCCCGATGGCGCCGAGGAGCTCGGCCTCTCGTCCGTCTTCGGGAATCCCGGCGAGCAGTGCCGGGTCGGTAAGCCGGGCGAGGTAGCGCTCGTCCAGGTCGTCGGCCAGATGATGGACGAGCCGGCCCGTGGTGACCTCGGGCTCGGCGGCAATCCGGGCGAGGAGCTCGGAGAGGTGCCGGATGCCGGGTTTGTCGAGGGCCTTCCATTTGTCGTCCAGCCCGAGCGCCTGGGTGGCAAGCCGCGGCTCTTGCAGGATCAGGGCGATCGCGAGCCATTCCGGCGGCGGACGCTTGTGGGGCGTCGGTGGTCCGGCGCCTTTTCTCCCTGCGCCCGCGCCGGCATCGAGCCGGTTGCGCGCTACGCCGACCAGATCGGCGAGGCGCTTGCCCAGCATGTCGCGAAATACGCCGGGGGGGACCTTGTCCAGCAGGGGTTTGGCGAGGGTCGCCAGGCGCGCCCGACCGTCCAGGCTGGACATGTCCACCTGCTCGGCGAGCCGGTCGAACAGGGCGTCGGACAGGGGCGCCGCGGTACGCAGGTGTTGCTCGAAGCCGTCGCGGCCGGCGCGCCGGATCAGGGTATCCGGGTCCTCCCCTTCGGGCAGGAACAAAAAGCCGATCTGCTGGCGGCCGGTAGCCAGGGGCAGGGCGGTCTCCAGCGCCTTCCAGGCGGCGTCGCGCCCGGCGCGGTCGCCATCGAAGCAGAACACCAGCTCCGGTGCTCCGCGCAAAAGCTGCCGCAGGTGCTCGGCGCTGGTGGCGGTACCCAGGGTGGCGACGGCGTAGGTGATGCCGAACTGGGCCAGGGCGATGACGTCCAGATAGCCTTCCACCACCAGCAGGCGTTCGAGCGTGCGATTGGCCTGTCGGGCCTCGTAGAATCCGTAAAGCTCGCGTCCCTTGTGGAAGACGGGGGTCTCCGGGGAGTTGAGGTATTTGGGCTGCCCTTCGCCGAGCACGCGGCCACCGAAGCCGATGACCCGGCCCCGGCGGTCGCGGATGGGGAACATGATGCGGTCGCGAAAGCGGTCGTAGCAACGGCCGTCCTGCTCGATCAGGAGCCCACTCCGGAGCAGACGCTCGCGGACCTGGGCATCGGCGCCGAGAGTGCCGAGCAGGAAGTCCCAGCCGGGCGGCGCGAACCCGAGCCCAAAGCCGGCGGCTATCTCGCCGGTCAGCCCGCGCTCCTTGAGATAGTCCACGGCCCGCGGGGCCTGGGGGTGTTGGCGCAGCTGGCGGCGATAGAGCGCGGCTACCTGGTCGAGCAGATCGTAGAGGGGGCGCGGGTCCGGGCCGGTATGGATGGCTTCGCCATCGGTGGGGAGCTGCATACCGGCCTGTTGCGCCAGCTCTTCCACCGCCTCGCGAAAGTCCTGGCGCTCGTACTCCATGAGAAAGCCGATGGCGCTGCCGTGGGCACCGCAGCCGAAGCAGTGGTAGAACTGCTTCTGGGGACTGACGGTGAAGGAGGGGGTCTTCTCGTCGTGAAAGGGACAACAGGCCTGGTATTCCCTCCCCGCCTTGCGCAGGGGGACGCGGCTGTTGATGAGGTGGACGATATCGACGCGGGTGAGCAGCGCATCGATGAAATCGGCGGGGATCCTGCCGGCCATGGGCCAAAAGCGAGCAGAACAGGCGAACGGAGAAGGAACTCAGCCCGCGAGACGCTCCTTGACCCCCGTGCTGACGGCGCCCATATCCACCCGGCCCTGGGCCTGGGATTTGATCCAACCCATGACCTTGCTCATGTCCTGCATCGAGGTGGCCCCTAGGTTGGTGATAGCCTGATCGATCAAGGCCGCTACCTCTTCCGCGGTCAGGGCCGCGGGCAGGTATTCCTGGCAGACGCCGATCTCGTAGGTTTCCTGATCGGCCAGCTCTTGCCGACCCGCCTCGGCGTACTGCTTGGCGGAGGCGTATCCTTGCTTGACCTGCTTGTCGATCACCTCCAGGACCTTAAGATCGTCCAGCTCCTCGATCCGCTCGTCCACCTCCCGCTGCCTGATCGCGGCGAACACGAGGCGGATAGCGCCGAGCCGGCGCTTGTCGGCCGCCTTCAACGCGGCCTTCATGTCATCCTGGATACGTTGCCTGAGCATGGGTTGCAGGGAGCCGTGGGGCCGGGCTCAGTAGAGGCGATCCCAGCGTCGGTTCTCGCGTTGCAGCTTCTTGTGATAGCGCTTGACGGCGGCGGCCTTTTTGCGCTTGCGCTCCGCGGTGGGCTTCTCGTAGAACTCGCGGCGGCGCACCTCCGCCAGCACGCCGGCCTTCTCGCAGGAACGCTTGAAACGGCGCATGGCGACTTCAAAGGGTTCATTTTCCTTTACGCGGACATTGGGCATGAAAAAGACTACCTCGCTGGGCCAGTCGTTACAATGAAGATAAAACAAAGCACGGTACTCGATCCCCATTGGGCTTTGCAAAGTCGAGAACCGGCAAGAAGGGACGGAAACTATGTGTGTTTTGGGTATCGAAACCTCTTGTGACGAGACGGGAATCGCACTCTACGACGGCGAGCGCGGTCTGCTCGCCCACGCGGTTTACAGTCAGGTGGAGATCCACGCCCGTTACGGCGGCGTGGTGCCGGAGCTCGCATCCCGCGACCACGTGCGCAAGACCCTTCCGCTGATCCGGCAGGTTCTGGATGACGCCGGTCTGTCCAAGGACGCGATCAGCGGACTTGCCTACACGGCGGGTCCGGGCTTGATCGGCGCTCTGCTGGTGGGGGCCGGCATCGGCCGCTCCTTGGCCTGGGCGCTGGGCGTACCCGCCGTCGCTGTTCACCACATGGAAGGTCATCTGTTGGCGCCCATGCTCGAAGAACCGGCGCCCCCCTTTCCCTTCGTCGCCCTGCTGGTATCCGGTGGTCATACCCAGCTGGTGGAGGTCGAGGGCGTCGGCCGTTACCTGGTGCTGGGCGAATCCCTGGACGATGCGGCAGGGGAGGCCTTCGATAAGACCGCCAAGATCCTTGGTCTGCCCTATCCGGGAGGCCCCGCTCTGGCGAGGCTGGCGGAACAGGGGACCCCGGAGCGTTATCGGTTTCCGCGGCCGATGACGGATCGCCCGGGCCTCGACTTCAGCTTCAGCGGACTCAAGACCTTTACCCTGAACGCCCTGCATCGCGAGATGGCCCGAACCGACGACCCGGAGCGGACCCGCGCCGACATCGCCCGCGCCTTCGAAGAGGCGGTGGGGGATACCTCGGTCATCAAGTGCCGGCGCGCGCTGCGCCGGTCCGCGAGCAAGCGCCTGGTGCTGGCCGGTGGTGTCAGCGCCAATCGGCGGCTAAGGGCGCGCATGGACCAGATGGCGGCACGGGAGGGCGGTGAGGTGTTCTATCCCAGGCCGGAGCTCTGCACCGATAACGGGGCCATGATCGCCTACGCGGGCTGGTTGCGGTTGAGGGCTGGTCACACCGAGCCCCCGGTGCTCAAGC
>JAIZWN010000234.1 GCA_020443945.1 Candidatus Thiosymbion ectosymbiont of Robbea hypermnestra
GAACCGTTTCAAGCGCTTTGAACTCACGGATGTTCGCGGTTCTTGGTCCGTAGATTACCCACCGTAAAAAATCCTGTGAATCCTGCAAATCCTGTTCATCCTGTACGATTGGAAGACCGCACGAACCACGCAGAATGGCTCGACCGGTCAGCGGTGGTGCCGTCACTTTGTTGTCTTTGGGTATATGCACTGAATCCCGGAAACAACAAAGTTAGAACACTACCCCGTGTTTATCCGTGGTTCTTCGGTGCGGTTGGTCACGCCTCGTGGTCTTAAGGCAAAACCTCGCCAGGGGGCGTTCTCAATTAACTCTCGAACCGTCAGACCGCACTCATCACTCACTCTTGGGAGAGCTCCCGGTCACGGCTTCCGTCAGGGATTTGACGAGCGACAGGGTGTTCCCCACGGCCTTCATCGAGAGCTCGACCTGTTTGGCTACGCCATCCGTATCCAGCTTCCCCTGGGTGACGGATTGCAGCGTCTTCGCGGCTTCGCTCAGCGCGTCCTGTACCAGGGCCGTCTGTTCGGAGGCCAGATCGAGCGAGCCATCCGTCAGCGCCGCATCGAAAGCGGCCAGCTTCGCCATCCCCTTGTGGTGATGCTTCAACAGGGTATCGACACTCAGGCGACCCAACCCATAACCGGCGAGCACGCTCTCGATCTGCTTGGTCACCTCCGTGGGATCGTTCAGCGAAAAGACGCCGCGATAATCCGTGGTATACCGGGCATCGATTTCCTCTTCGGCCTCCAACCAATCCTTGAACGGGTTCCCGCCCACGAAGCCACGCTTCTGCGCCCGCAGATAGGCATTCTCGCGGACCCGCAACCAACGCGCGACAGGTGAAATCGTCTCTTTTCCCGCATCGGAGGCGTCGGGTACGGACTCGACAGACGCCGTTTTCCCTGAGATCATTTCGCTGTTGGAGGCGCTGCTTTCGGTGATCATTGCTTCACTCTCCGCATGGATTTTCTCGACCGCGACCCTCATGAGGGTGTCGCAAAAGGCGACACCCCGCCTCGTGGGAGAAGGCACTGAATCCGCGGCAAGGCAGGGAGGATACGCAGGCGCCCGCCCATTGCGAGGGTCCGGTACATGGATTCCGAAGGTTCCCAGTATAATCGCTTCCGATGGCTCGGGGCACCTTAAGAAATTTCCGGGACGGTTCGGGGAAACGAAGGCCC
>JAIZWN010000235.1 GCA_020443945.1 Candidatus Thiosymbion ectosymbiont of Robbea hypermnestra
GCCTTAGCTTTGTGGTTTCCGGGATTCGGCGTATAGACCCAGGGACAACAAAATTACAACACCACCGAATCATGCAGGTTTCGTAGGACCGTAGGGCGGGATAGGCCAGGGATGGCCGTATCCCGCCGATCCCGAGATGGCGGGATGCGCTACGCTATCTCGCCCTACGGTCCTGGTGGGTTTGATGTCCGTCTATACGAAGTGGTGGACACGGGCTGATTCTCTCTGCGGCGCGGAGCTTGTGCATTCCCACGCGGCGAGATTGTGAAAGTATTCGTTTTTCCCGGGAGCGGTGGGGTGAGGTTTCCGTATTTTGCGATGAATTCCGCGTCAGGTAGGACTGGAGAGAAAGACTCTCGGATAAATCAGGGGGAATTATGTTCCCCTGTCCCTGACGCTCTGAAAATCCAGGAATACTTTCACAATCTCGCCGCGTGGGAACGAGAGATTAATCGCCGATGACCTGCTCGATGCCGGCGGCGGTCAATACCCGCTCTGACCATACCAGCAGCGTCTGCGGGTCGGCGTGCTCGATTTTTCGGCGTACCGCTTCGGGCACGTTTCCGAATTTCAGCTGTAGCTGCCGCAGCAGGACCATCGCTTGACCTTCCAACCGGCCTTCCTGCCTACCTTGCTGACGGCCTTCCAGCCGGCCCTGCTCAATGAAGCGTTCGGTAAATCCCTTCATTTCCCGGCGGGCTTCCAGCCGGCCCTGCTCGATGAAGCGTTCGGCAAATTGGCTCATGGTCTTTGCCTCGTTGGGATAGTCACGTTGGTATTTTGCCCGTTCATTGTCGTCCAGATCCGCGTAGATGTCGATAAAGTCGATATATTTCAACCGCTTCTCCGGATCCTCCTCGAGCTCTACCAGCCCCTTTACGGCACCGGCGTAGGCGTCGATCTTATGTCCCGGCGCATAGCGCATGTTGGGCAGATTGAGCCGGGCGACGATGTTGTTACTGTCACGAAACTGTTCGTAGGCGATGGCGCCCAGCTCGCAGGTAATGAAGTCGAAATGCAGGTAGGTATGGCGCTCGGTGCCGAGCGCCAGTTCCCGTCGGGGCGCCTGTCCCCGCAGAAAGATGACCACCGGCACCACGCGGTCGGTCTTATAGAGCTCCGCGAGGTCCAGGCAGTAGTGTGCCAGCCGGTGCACGGAGAAACGCCGGGGATCGCTTTCTTCCTCGAGGACAAACAACAGGGCCTCGCGCCGGCCGTCGGGCCATCGGACCAGTAAGGGAACATCGAGTTCCCGAAAGCGATCGCCGAGCCGGTCCTTGAGCTGTTCCTGACGTCCCGGGGTTACCTCGGCGCCGGACAATTGGTCCGCGGCTTCTTCAGCCGCGAAGAAGGCTAAGGCCTGGTGGGGATAATCCAGGATGAGGTTCTTGAAGTTCTGGTCGTGACTCATGGATCCGGCGCAATGGTCTCGCCCGCGTCCTGCGTCGGGGTCGGTGGGGTTGTCATGGCCTCGGCCGTCGGTTCCGCGTTCTGGATGGTTTCCTTGTCTTCTTCGGGCGTTTTGAGCAGGTCGGCGCGGCGCAGGTTGGTGAGGGCCTCGACCGCGTAGCCGGCGAGTCGGAAGTCTTGGGGTCGGTTGGAGGCCTGGAGCAGATGGTCGTCGCCTTCCGCGAGTTTGCTGATCCGGTAGCGGATGGTTTTGCCCTCGGCCAGGGTCGCCTCGAGCTCGATGGGGGTGGCCTGGGGGTCGAGCGCGGGTTTTTCCGCGCCGATCAGGACATCGAGGAAGTCGAGGTTGGTCAGGGCGCGGACTTTGTTTTTGATGGCCTGTTGGTTCTGCTTTTCACCCGCGGCCAAGTCCGCGAGCCGCCAGGCGTCGTCCGTGCGTTCCAGGCTCAGGCCCGCGACTGTCAGCCGTTGGAGGTCTTTGGGGTCCAGGTGGAGCAGGGTCCGGTCGCTCCAACTGCCCGGTTGGTCCGGGGCGTCGAAGAGGCCGAGTTCCGCTTCGTAGATGGCTCCGTCCTCTGCGGCGCGCACGAACAGGCGCCGGAATCCGGGGGAGTCGCCGAGATAGAGGATGGCGGGCGAGTCGTCGCCGCGCTCCAGGACCAGCTTGCGCTCGAAGGCGTCGGCGGCGACCTTGAAGCGTTTCAGGGCTTCCTCCGAGGTGGCTACGGGCACGCCCTTTTGCAGGCCCGCCAGTTTGGCGAGGAGACCGGTTACCTTGTGCTCGGCGGCGGGGAGGTCGGCGAGGGAGGGGATGGTCCAGCCGTCCGGGGTCTTGGTCACCGAGATGGGCTCTTTCTCGGGGGACCGGATGCGGATGCCGGTCACTTGTTCCGGCGCGAAGGCCAGCAGGGGGCCGGCCGATGCCGTAGGCCCGCGGTCTTTTTCCCCGAGCCCCAGCGCGAGGGCGACCAGGAGTTGCAGTACCAGCAGCGCGCCGAGGGCGATGACGAGGGGGGAGCGCCAGGCGGCCCGGCGCGACTTAGCGCCGCGCCCTTGAGTTTTGGTCTTCGTCTGCATGGTTCAGGACCTCTCCGCGGACAGGATTGTCCGGTAGTGGCGCCGGCGTTGGTTGCGACTGCGCCGGTATAGGCCGTAGACCAGGGCGAGACCCGCCAGGGCCAGTGTGTAGTTGAGGTATTCCCAGATCATCTGTCCGCGCCGGGTCAGGGGTCTGAGCAGCCGCGAGTATTGGCCCCGACCGCGCAGGCCCAGCAGGCCGCGGTCTTCCAGGGACCAGTCCAGGGCGTTCTGGAGCAGCTCCAGGGGTTTGGTGTAGAGGGTACGGGTGGCCTCGGTGGCGAGGCTGATGGCCGTGTCCGTCAGGAAGCTGGCGGAGCCGATGAGGATCAGCCGGGCCGAGGGGGGTGAGGTTTCCACCACGCCGGAGATGGTCGGTTGCGCCGGCGCGGCTTCTTCCGAGGCCTCCGGTTCTTCGGTCAGCGCCTCGTTCCCGTTCCCGTCCGGGTCGGCGGCCTCTTCGTCTTCCGGGTCCACCAGCAGCGGCGAGGGTTTGCCGGCGAAGAAGGAGCCGAAGCGGCCCTGGACCGCCACCGCCAGGGTCCGGCGACCCCGGTCATCGCCCAGGGCGAAGCCGAGGGGGCCGTGGACCTCGAAGTCGGGCTGGATGTTCTCGGAGTTACTGGTCCAGGCGTCCGCGGAGCTTTTGAGCAGTTCGCTCACCTGGCGGTCCCGGTTTTTTTCCGGGTCGAGCTTCAGGGGCGAGGCCCAGTTGAGGGTAATCTGCCCGAGCCCGGAGGTGATGCCCGTTTTCCGGTCCATGCCGTCGTCCCGGATGTCCGGGAAGTAGGGATAGGCGATCTTTTGGATTTCTTCGACCAGGAAGCCGGCCACCTCGCGCTGCATGGGGATCGGGAAGGGGGTGTTCTGCGGGTCCAGCACCAGGGTCGGCTCGAGCGCGATGCCTTGATGCGCCAGCCAGTCCTCCAGGCCCGTCTTTTGGCTGCGGGCATCGATGGCGCTGCCCCCCAGGTTCAGGTGGTAGGGGGAGGCGGCGAGGATCACCGTGCCCCCTTGCATCAGGAATTGATCGATGGCGAAGACCTGTTTTTGGTCCAGGTTCTCAGGGCCGGCCACCAGCAGCAGGTCCGCGTCTTCGGGCACCGTGCCCTGGTCGAGGGTCGTCCGCTTGAGGGCCAGGTTGGCCGTCAGGCCCTCCTCCAGGACGCCGTAGCCTGGACCCGCGGCCATAAATTCGTGGGTCTGGGGCGGCGTGTAGAGGGCGACTGTTTTGAGGAAGCCGGGGGCGAAGCGTTTGATGCCGGCCTCGATGGCCCGCCGGAGCCCGGCCTTGTCGAGCGCCTCGGGCAATGGAACGGGGATGGCCTGGTCGCCGGATTCCAGGACCATATAGAAGTAGAAGGACTCGGGGTTCAGCAGGTCCAGGACCAGGGGTTGAAAGCCGAAGCGCTCCTTGATCTCGCTACCTAAGGCACCGCCGTCGGCGTCCGGGTCCCGGATCGCGAAGCTGAATTTGCCGCGGGCCTGCTCCCGCAGCTCGGCGAGTATCCCTTGCAGTTCCTCCAGCAGCGCGGGCAGGGGCTCCGGCAGCCTGGCGACCGGCGAGATGTAGCCCTGGAAGGCCAGCGGTTGGGTCAACCCCTGGAAGATGTCGCCGCCGCCCTGGTAGCCGTAGAGCAGCTTCTTGATGGTCCGGGTGATGTCATGCTCCGGGTTGCGCAGGCGCACCTCCAGCGCCCCCTCGCCCGGGTCCCGCACCTCGATGAGGTCGCGGAAGCCCAGTTTCTCGTGCTGGTCGCCGTACTGGAGCAGCAGGTCGAAGTAGGAGTTGACCACGGCCGCTTGATATTTGCTGGCGGTCTGAAAGGCCACCGGGCGGATGCCGTAGCGTTCCCCGGCCTCCCGCTCCAGCTCGGGCTCCTCCAGCGGATCGATGAATTCCACCCGCACCCGACCGTCGCCGGCGATCTGGTATTCCCGCAGCAGATCCCGCAGCCGGGGCACCAAAGGCGCCAGCAGTGGGTGGGTCCGGGCGCTGAAATAGCCGCGGATCAGCAGGGGCTCGCGGAGCTGGGCCAGATAGTTGCGGGTGGCCTCGGAGATGGAATAGAGCCGCCCCTGGGTGATATCCGCCCGCGCCCAGCCGATCTGGTGCAGCCACAGGTTGCCGGCCAGGAGGTTGGCCGCCAGCAATCCGGTGACCAGGGCCCAGCGCCGGTGGTGTTCGGGATGCTCGGTGGCCTCGGCCCAGCGCAGCTTCTCCAGGGAGTAGACATTGAACGCCAGAAACAGGCCGACGATGCTGAGATAGAAATAGAGATCCCGCAGATCGATGACGCCCCGGGTGATGGACGCGAAGCGCGAGCCGCTGCCCAAGAGCGCCAGGAGCTCGCCGCCGCGGTGCCCCAGCAGGCCGGTGAGGGCGTCCGAGCCCAAGAGAAAGAACAGGCCGCACAGCAGGGTGCTGCCGATGAGGCTGACGATGGGGTTATCCGTGCGGGCGGAGACGAACAGGCCGATGGCGAGATAGGCCGCCGCCAGCAGCAGGGTAGCCAGGTAGGCCCCGAGCACGGGCCCCCAATCCAGCGGCCCCAGGAGCCAGACGGTAAAGGGCAGGGGCAGGGTGAGCGCCAGGGCCACCGCCACCAGGGCCAGGGCCGCCAGGAACTTGCCCAGCACCAGGCGCAGGGGCGAGACCGGCAGGGTGAGCAGGGTCTCCAGGGTGCCGGCCCGGCGCTCCTCGCTCCACAGACGCATAGTCAGGGCCGCCGTCAGAAAGATCAGCAACACCGGCATCCACTCGAACAAGGGGCGGGCATCCGCCAGGTTGCGGGCGAAGAAGGCCTCCACCCAGAAGAAAACGAACAGATTCACCGCCAGGAAGGCGCCCAGAAAGATATAGGCCACCGGCGAGGCGAAAAAGCCCCAGAGCTCCCGGCGGGCGATGGATATGACCTCATGCATGGGACCAGATACCCCGTTTCATCGAAAGTTTCCTGTCATCTGTCCACAGATTACGCAGATTCTCGCAGATAGATTGTTGTGTTTTTAATCTGCGTAATCTGCGGATAAACAAGAGGCATCCTTTTATGCGGCGCACAAACTCGACTCATGTGTAAAGATGCCGGTTATTCAGAGGCTGTCTAAAAACTCAAGCCATGCCGCGCGGTCCAGGTTAGCCGTGGTCCTACCAGGCTGGCTACGGCCCAAAGCCCCTCGCCCCTGGCGGGAGAGGGGTTGGGGAGAGGGGGAATCAATGGCTTCACTTCGATCCGGTTAAGGACTCCATACCAAACAAAATCAATGGGTTGGTTTTTAGACAGCCTCCAAAGGGATCGTGGGTTATGGGTAAGGCGCCTGTTAGCCGTCATTCCGGCAGGGATTGCCGGAACCCAGGTGCCAGGGATGGCCAGTCACCGGAACCTGTGAGGTCCAACTTT
>JAIZWN010000236.1 GCA_020443945.1 Candidatus Thiosymbion ectosymbiont of Robbea hypermnestra
GGGGGGGTCCAGTGCTGCCCGCCGCTGCGCAGAGGCCCGGAACCACACGGCTCGCGATCGGAGGCCTCGGGTCGCCGTCCCTGGCCGCGGCAGATGCCGGGGTCCCACCCGGAATGACGGTGCGGTGGCACCGGCAACGCCAAGAGCCGTCCGAGACCACGGAAGGGTAGTGGTAAATCTTCAAGTGATCAGGTGCTTCCCTGAGTCACGTCGATCATCACACTAAGACACCAAGCCACAAAGAGAGACCAAGATGAAAGGTCCCCGAAAGGGAAACGACCGTGGCCTCTTAGCCTGCGATGAAACTCGCGCGGATAACTGGCGAGGGCATGGCAAATTTCTTCGTGTCTTTGTGGCTTTGTGTGAGAAAAAACGTTGATCATCACACGGGATTTACCCACGACCGGTTTTGTCTGTGAAAATCTGCGTAATCTGCGGATTTATAACGCGATCTAGGTTTTTGATGCGGGGAGAATTGGTCTGCCAGGGTTGTATGTCCTTCAGCGCACGATGCTGCGGGACCGGGCGGCGACGAAGTCCGCAAGCCGGTTCACCCGTGTATTGCCCAGAGCGCGCATGGCGGTTATGGCGTCTTCCAGCTTGCGGTTGGACATATAGAGTATCCGGTAGGCGTTTTTGAGTTGTTGTATGGTTTCGGTGTCGATTTGGCGTCGCCGCAGTCCTTCGGCGTTGATGCCACGGGGTTGTGCCGGGTGGCCGCCGACGATCACGTAGGGGGGGATGTCTTTGGCGATGACCGAGCCCATGGCGCAGAAGCCGTGGGTCCCGATCCGGCAGAATTGGTGGACGACGGTGAAGCCTCCGAGGATGGCCCAGTCCTGTACCTCGACATGGCCGGCCAGGGAGGCGGCATTGGCCATGACGATCTGGTCGCCGATCCGACAATCGTGGGCGACATGGCTATAGGCCATGAAGAGGTTGCCGTTGCCGACGCGGGTTTCTCCCGCGTCCTGCACGGTACCCCGGTGGAGGGTGGCGTACTCGCGGATGGTGTTGTTGTCGCCGATGGTCAGGAAGGTTTTTTCGCCCCCGTACTTTTTGTCCTGGGGGTCTTCGCCTACCGAGGCGAAGGGGAAGATGCGATTGTCGGTCCCGATGCTCGTGGGGCCGTGGATCACCACGTGGGGGCCGATGCGGCTGCGGGCGCCGATGCGCACGCCGGCACCGATGACGCTGTAGGGACCTACCGTGACGTCGGGAGCGAGCTCGGCGGTCGCGTCGATGACCGCGGTGGGGTGAATCGGGCTCAAGGGTCTCGTGCCGTGCACATGATTTCGGCGGTCGCGGCGATCTCGTTATCCACGTGGGCCTTACCGCTGAAGCGCCCGATTCCCTGGCGTATTTTGTTGAGCTGGACCTCGATGGTCAGCTGGTCGCCGGGCTCCACGATACGTTTGAAACGCGCTTTGTCGACGCCTACAAGGTAATAGAGTGATTTTTCCCCGACCTCGTCCGGTTGCGATTTCATGGCGAGTAATCCCGTCGCCTGGGCCATGGCCTCGACGATCAGGACTCCCGGCATGACCGGTCGCGCCGGGAAGTGACCGGCGAAAAAGGGCTCGTTGATGGTCACGTTCTTGGACGCAATCAAATGCCGATTTTCCTTGTAGTCGATCACGCGGTCGATCAGCAGAAAAGGGTAACGGTGCGGCAACAGGCTCAACACCTCGTGGATATCCATTGTGCTCAATGCTACCTCCGACATTCCCAGAGACCGGCATACGCGGGTCCCGATCTTACTCGGGCTCTTGTTGCGGCTCGCTGTTGGTTTGATCTAGTTTTTCTTCCAGGCCCTTTAAGCGTCGGGCAATTTCGTCGAGGTGCCGGAATCTGGCTATGCCGCGCCGCCACTGGGCGTTCGGCATGGCGGGAATCGCGCCGCTGTAGAGTCCGGGTTCGGTGAAGGAGCGCGTTACCAGAGTCATCCCGGTAAAGTGGACATCATCCCCGATCGTGAGGTGTCCCGCCATACCGACGGCCCCGCCGATGGTGCAGTTGCTGCCGATTCGGGTGGAGCCGGAGATCCCGGAGCAACCCGCCATCGCTGTATTTTCGCCGATGCTACAGTTGTGTCCGATTTGGATGAGGTTGTCCAGCTTCGCCCCGTCGGCGATCAGCGTGTCTTCGAGGGCGCCGCGGTCGATCGTGGTGTTGGCCCCGATCTCTACGTCGTCGCCGAGTCGCACCCCGCCCAGCTGCGGGATCCGCACCCAACGTTGGCCGTCTTTCGCGAACCCGAAGCCCTCGCGGCCGATCACCGCGCCGGGGTGTATTAATACCCGTTTCCCGACCCAGGTCCCCGCGCACAGGGTGACCCGCGCTACCAACCGACTTTTCTCGCCCACATGGCAGCCGGCACCGACGATGCTGCCCGGCCCGATGAAGACCCACGGTCCGATCCGGGCGCCGGCCTCTACCACGGCCACGGCGCCGATCCAGGCGGATGGGTCGATGTCGGCGTCCTGGGCCACCACCGCGCTGGGATGGATGCCTCCGGTCACGGCGGGCTCGGGGTGCAAGAGCCGCGCCGCCCGGGCATAGGTGAGGTAGGGATTTGCGCTGACCAGTACCGCAACCGGGCAGAGTGGCACGTCCTTTTCCGCCAGGATTACGGCCGCGGCGCGGGTCACGCCCAGCTCGGTCCGATATTTGCGGTCCCCGAAAAAGCACAGGCTGAGGTCGTCGGCCCGCTCCAGGGTCTCGACCCGTTGCACGCACCGCTTGCCGTCTCCGCGCAGCTCGACGCCGAGATGTTCCGCCAACGCTTGCAGTTTGATTGCCGCCATCCCTGGAAGACTCAAGGCTGGTCCTGAGGGTTCTGGTCGTGTTCGAACTTTTCCTTCAACCGCTCGATGATCTGGTCGGAGATATCGATGCGTTCGTCGACATAGACCAGACCCTCGCCCAGTATCAGATCGATGTTTTCCTCGCGCGCCAGTTCCGCGACCACCTCTTTGACCTGCTTGGCCAGCTTGGCGCGCAGCTCGTTCTGGCGCAGGGAGAAGTCCTCGCGAAACTCGGCCTGGGCATACTTGATCTTACGATCCTGACCGCGGATCTCGGCCTGCAGGCCCTGGCGCTCCGCTTTGTCCATGGTCGCCGCTTCGCGCTCGAGCCTTCGCCGCAGCTCGGTAAGCTGTTTTTTTTGCTCGGTAAGCCGTCGCCGCCGATCCCCGACCTCTTTTTCCAGCTGCGCGCGCGCCGCCTCGTATTGCGGTGATAGCTCGACGATCCGGGTGGGATCGATCACCCCGATTCTGTAGTCGGCGGCAGCCAGGAAGCCTCCCGACAGGCAGAGGCCGCAACCGATCAAAATTCCGATAAACCTGTTCATCGGGTTGTCATCCCCCATCAGAACGCCCGTCCGATGTTGAACTGGAATATCTGCGTTTGATCCCCGTCCTTTTCATTGAACGGATAGGCAACACTTACCGACAGGGGACCGACGGGAGATAGCCAGGTAACGGCCAGGCCGGCGGAATAGCGAAGCTCGCCCAGATCGAATCCCGCGGGGGTCACGAGCTCTGTATTCGCGAACCTGGGATTGCTGGTGGTCCATACGTTGCCGAAATCGAAAAAGGCGCCGAACCGCAGGCTGTCCGCGAACTCGCCTTCGATGGGCGAGGGCGCGAAGAGCTCGATATTGCCGACAAATTTTATGTTACCGCCCGCCGGCTCCTGATCGAGGGTCGTTTCCCGTGGCCCCAGGGTGTTTTCCTCCCAGCCTCTGACCGATCCCGGACCACCGGCGAAGAAATGCTCGAAGAAGGGCAGCGTCCCACTGCCGCCCAGCTTGTCGCCGTATCCCAGATTCGCGCTCCAGGAGAGGACGAAGCGCCTGACCAGGGGAATGTATCGGCGATGTGTATAGGTCAACCGGAAAAACCGTAGATCGCTGCCCGGCACCGATACCTGCGCGCGGAAGGACTGGAGGCTCCCCTTGGTGGGAAAGGTCGCCTTGTCACGCGAGTCTTCGGTATAGGTCGCGGTCAGCAGAAGATCATTGAACCGATTGCCGTTTTCGGTCTCGAAGGACTGCGCCAACAGGGAGTTCCCCGGGGTGAACCTGGTATATCGGTAACGGATTCCAAGGCTCGCGCGGCCGGTGTCCGTGATCGGCAGACCGAAATTCATGCCGACGATACCCACATCCGTGAGGTAGTCGATGCTGTTGAGCTCCCGGAATTTTGTTTCCCGATAGGAGATATCGAAGCCCCGGCTGATGCCGTCTATCGTGAAATAAGGGTTGTTATAGGCCAGGCGGTAAATGCGGTTGGAGCGGCTGTTGTTGAAGCCGAAGGAGACCCTTTTGCCGGTTCCCAGGAAGTTGTTCTGGGTGATGCTGGTGTTGAAGATGATGCCCTGGGACTGGGAGTAACCGACACCGGCGAGCAGGTTGCCCGAATCCTTTTCGGTTACCGAGACGTTTACGTCCAGCTCGTCCGCCGAGCCGGGAACCGCGGGCGTTTCGATGTTCACCTTCTCGAAAAAGCCCAGGCGCTGGAGGCGTTCCCGGGATTGACTGACCGACTCCGCCGAGAACCAGGATGCCTCCAGCTGGCTGATTTCGCGGCGCAGCACCTCGTCCCGCGTGCGGGTGTTGCCCTTGGTGTTGACGCGCCGAACATAGACCCGCTTGCCGGGATCCACGAAAAAGATTACCGCGACCTGCCTGGTTTTCTCGTCGATCTCGGGGATCGTGTTGACATTGGCGAAGGCGTAGCCCGCGTCGCCCAGCCTCCGGGAGATGCGCTCCGCGCTCTCGGTCGTGACCTTGCGGGAGAAGACATCCCCCCGGCGCATGCGAATCAAGGGGAACAGCTGCTCCGCCGGAACCGACAGCTCCCCGGCCAGCTTCATGTCGCTGATCGTGTAGACATCGCCCTCGTCGATGCCGATCGTGATATAGATGTCCTTTTTGTCGGCGCTGATGGAGACCTGGGTCGACTCGATCTTGAATTTGATATAGCCGCGGTCGAGGTAGAAGGAGCGCAGGGTCTCCAGGTCCCCACCGAGCTTTTGTTTGAAGTATTGATCGTTCTTCGAATAAAAGGAATGCCACCGGGTGCGGCCGAGCTTGAACAGATCGAGCAACTCCTCCTCTTTGAAGTCCTCGTTACCGATAAGATTGATCTGTTTGATGCGGGCCGTCAGGCCCTCGGTAATATCGATGGACACGGCGACCCGGTTGCGCGGCAGCGGCGATACCTCGGACCGGACCTCGACGCCATACCTCCCGAGCGCATAGTATTGGCGTTCGAGCTCCTGCTCGATCCGATCCAGGAGCAAGCGGTCGAACGTCCGGCCCTTCACCAGCCCCACATCCTTGAGCGCCTTCTTCAGTCCCTCGGTCTCGAGGACCTTGTTTCCCGAGATAGCGATCTCGCCGATGGCCGGCCGTTCCCGTACCCACACCACCAGCACCGTCCCATCCCGTTCTATCCGCACGTCCTCGAAAAAACCCGTGGCATAGAGGGTGCGGATGATGCCGGCGGTGACATCATCCGTCGTCGTGTCCCCCACCTGGACGGGGAGATAATTGAAAACGGTACCGGCGGCAATCCGCTGGAGCCCTTCCACCCGGATATCGGAGATCCGAAACCGGGCCGCGAGCACGGATGTGGTCATGGCCAGCAGGGCGACCGACAGCAATAGCCGGGGCATCAGCCCTCTTCGCCGGCCTGTCTTCTCATGTGCGCTCAAATGCAATCCCCTCGGTACCTGCAACGCGGCTCCCGGACCGAATGATTCCCAACGCGAGCCGTCCCCTCGACGTCGCCAAAGATACGGAATTCACCACCACGCACCGCCCGGAGCAAAACCCGCACCCCCCCAGAGATCGAGCGAGGGGCCGGTGGGCGCGGGCGAAAAACCGCCAAGGCGGTGGAACGGGCCGGCGGAAAACCCCTCGCGCGCTGGCGTATGATAAGTCAAGGGCAGAATGAACAAAATAGCGAAGATCAGTGCCTGCCCCGTTCCGAATGGTCATCGGTCCCGGCCGCTACGATGCGTTCCACCTCTTCCGGCGAAAGATCGAGCAGCTCCGAGGTTTTCGTCATGTCGAGCCGGCGCAACAGACGACGTACAACCTGCGCCTGCCCTTCTTCCCTACCTTCTTCCCTACCTTCTTCTCTACCTGCCTCCATGCCCTCTTCCATACCTTCTTTCCTACCCATCTTCATACCTTTTGTCTCGCCACGCTCAAAGCCGATGGCAAAGGATGGCAGACGTTCGATTTCGACTTGGGTCAACATATGTTCGGCCTCCTCGACCCGTGCCCGGAGCTCCCGGTTCTCCGACAGGACCTCCAGCATGTTCATGTATTCACGGAATCCCCGCTCGTCCGTGCCCAGCAGTTCCTGTAACCGATAACGGTTCCGCCGGAAGCCGGCGACTGGTAGCTGGCGACAGATATGGAGTCCGTTCCTCACCCCGAGCGATGCACATGATTCCTGATGCCCACTCTACCCCAGCAGGCGTGAGAGATCGACGTAGAAGGCGAGGATCATGAGGGTTGCCAGCAAGGCGATCCCGAGCCGCTGCCCCTGCAATTGCGCCTGCTCGGAGAGCGGACTGCCTTTGACGGCCTCAATGATGAAATACAGCAGATGCCCCCCGTCGAGAATCGGGATGGGCAAGAGGTTGAGCACGCCGAGGCTGATACTGACCACCGCGAGAAACTTGACGAAGTAACGCAAACCATAGCTCGCGGTCTTGCCCGCGGTCTCGGCGATGGCAATCGGCCCCCCCAGGTTCTCCACCGAGGCCCTGCCGGTCAGCATGCGCCCGATAATCCGCAGCATGAGCAGGCTCATATCCGCGGTCTTGCCGACGGCCGCACCCACCGCCGCCAGGGGGCCGAGCCGCACCTCCGTCCGGTACTCCTCGAACAGCCGTGGCGGGACCCGTGCCGCGGCGCCGATGCGCCCGATCGTCCGGTCATTCATCCGGACGGCCTGGGGAACCACCCGAAACTCGCGCCGCTCGGCGCCGCGTTCGATCCCCAGACGCAAGGGCTGGTCGGGATGCGCCCGCACCGCCTCCACCAGGTCGCGCCACTCGGCAATCGGCTCATCGTCGATGCTCAGGACCCGGTCGCCGGGGCGCAGGCCCGCCGCCATGGCCGGGCTATCCGGGGTCAGCTCGCCGATGAGCGCCGGCAAGACCGGCCGTGCGGGCGACAGACCCAGATTCGAGAGCAGCGCCGGATGATCGGGCAGTCCGGCCAGGGCGGCGCCGTCCAACACCCGCGCCGACTCCAGACCGCCCTCGTCGCGCACGCGAACCACCAGATCCTCGCCGTCCAGGACCTCCGCCATCAGGGCGAAGACCGCCGCCTCCCAGGTCGGCGTCGGCCGGTCGGCAACCGCGAGCAGCTCATCCCCCGGCGCAAAGCGGGCCGCGGCCGCGATGGACTGCGGGGCCACCGATCCGACCACCGGCCGGGTGCCCACGTCACCCGCCACGAAAATGGCCCAGTAGGCGAGAATGGCGAACAAAAAGTTGAACAAGGGCCCGGCCGCAACAATGGCGAAACGCTTCCGGAGCGGCTGGCGGTTGAAGGCCAAGTGCCGCTCCGCCTCCGGGACGGGCCCCTCCTGCTCGTCCAGCATCTTCACATAACCGCCGAGCGGAATGGCGGCCAGCACATATTCGGTCCCCCCGCGGGGGCCGACATAACGCAGCAGGGGTTTGCCGAAACCGATGGAAAAGCGCAGCACCTTGACCCCGAGCCGGCGGGCAACCCAGAAATGCCCATACTCATGGACCGTAATCAGGATCGCCAGGGCGACGAGGAAAGAACCGACGGTATAGAGTAGCTCCTGCATAAATCCGGGAACCGTTGAAATTGGTTGTCTTCAATACCGACCATTGGTCAGCTGCGTAACACGGTATGGCGATTCGCCGGGGTTGCCGACTCACCCCGACCCACTTTGCTTGCCGGCGTTCCGAGCAATGTTCCAATAGGACAAGATTAACAAGATTGCTCAGGATTGACAGGATTCTTTATCCTGTTGCCCTGAATTTCCGCCGATGGTGACACCTATTAAAACGAAGAAAAATCCTGTTAATCCTGGAAATCCTGTGAATCCTGTACGATTGGATAACGGCCTCGGCACAATACGGCGGTGTGTCAGGGGTCGCAAGTCCACCCCAACCATCTTGCTGGAGCGTAAGAGCTATAGACAAGATAGGATCTGAATGATGAGGGTTCATTTACCCATTGAGTATGCGATCGTATTCTTCATGGGTACCAATCCAAACCCATATAAATCCACCCTCATCTGCAATCGCGAGAGCACGATGATTCCTGCCGATACGGACAGACTAGTGCCCCGTTTCACCTTATTTTTCGCTCTCAGCGCGGCGAGAAGCGGCCAGATGCGAGGCGCGTGAGCGCAGGA
>JAIZWN010000237.1 GCA_020443945.1 Candidatus Thiosymbion ectosymbiont of Robbea hypermnestra
GACCTCGTGGTTGGCCTTGCTGCGCAGCAGGCGTTTCAGCGCCCAGTCGAAGCTGATGAGTTTTCTGGTGTTCATGGTGGGTTTGGATCGCCATGCCATTCGGTTAACGGCTTTCCTCGGTGTCGATACAAATGAGCCGCAGGGATTCCTGCTAGCCTTCGATTTCTACCTTGACGGTATCGCCATCGACTACCTTTGTCAGCTTCAAATTATCAATTCGTGTTCCCATAGCCGTCTTTCTCTCAATTACGGTTACCATTGCCGTATCCGGCAGGTGTTAAAATCCCATTTTTTCGAAGAAGTTTTTGACGCCGTCGAGCCAGGAGGTGGATTGGGGGCTGTGTTTTTCGCCCCCGGCCTGAACCGCTTCGTCGAGCTCGCGCAGGAGTTCTTTCTGGCGCTCGGTCAGGTTGACCGGCGTCTCGACGATCACGCGGCAGATGAGGTCGCCGATCACCCCGCCGCGCACCGGTCTCACGCCCTTGCCGCGCATCCGGAACATTTTTCCGGTCTGGGTCCCGGCGGGGATGCGGAGCATGACCTTGCCGTTGAGGGTCGGGACTTGGAGCTCGCCGCCGAGGGCCGCGGTGACGAAGCCGATGGGGACTTCGCAGAACAGGTGGTTGTCCTCGCGCGTGAAGATGGGGTGTTCCTCGACCAGGACCTGAACATAGAGGTCGCCGGGTGGTCCGCCCCGCTCTCCCGGCTCGCCTTCGTTGGATAGCCGAATGCGGTCGCCGGTATCGACCCCCGCCGGGACCTTTACCGAGAGGGTCTTGTGCTCTTGGGTCCGACCCTGGCCCCGGCAGTGGCTGCAATGTTCTTCGATCACGGAGCCCTGACCACGGCACCGGGGACAGGTCTGCTGTACCGAGAAGAAACCCTGCTGCATCCGCACCTGGCCAGCGCCGTTGCAGGTGGCGCAGGTCTTGGGAGAGGTGCCGGGTTTGGCGCCGCTGCCGCCGCAGAATTGACATTCCACCAGGGTCGGAACGCGGATCTTGACTTCTTTGCCGGCGACCGCTTCTTCCAGGGTGAGGGAGAGGTCGTAACGCATATCGGCGCCGCGATGCACGCGCCGTCCGCCGCCGCGCCCGCCGCCGAAGATGTCGCCGAACACATCGCCGAAGATGTCGGAGAAACCGCTGCCGCCGAAGCCTCCGCCCCCGGCCCCGCCGAAGCCCCCGCCGCTCACGTCTACGCCGGCGTGGCCGAACTGGTCGTAGGCCGAGCGTTTTTTGGGGTCGGTCAGGATCTCGTAGGCCTCTTTGGCTTCCTTGAATTTGCGCTCCGCTTCCGCCCCGGGGTTGCGGTCCGGGTGGTATTTCATGGCGAGGCGCCGATAGGCCTTTTTCAGGTCGGAATCACCGGCATTGCGGCTGACCCCGAGCACCTCGTAGTAATCGCGTTTGGACATGGTTCCCTGGGGCGGTGGTTAATAACGTAGGATGTGGTGAGCGCCAGGGATGGCGCGAACCGCATCGATGGTGTGGTAAACGCTAAGCACGGCACGAATTCTCTCGTTCCCACGCACCACGAGGGAACGAGAGAAACAGTCTAAAAGGACAGGATTCACAGGATTTTTCTTGGTTTCAATGCGCGTAGGATGGGCAAAGCCAGCGCCGATCAGGATGGTGTCAAGGTTCTGGTCATTCCACGGTGGTTTCCAAAGCGCAACAGCTCGCGGGAGGCACAAAGCGAAGCGTGCCCATCGCTACACATCACCGGCAGCAAAAAGCGGATCAGCCGGCGCATTGGCGATCATCCCGTGCACGGGATTATCGGAGCCTGGAGGGATTGGTTCCCGTGGAGAGGCAATGGTGGACACCGGCTCGACTCTCTCCGCGGCGCGGAGCTTCCCCGTTCCCACGCGGCGCGTGGGAACGAGAGAAAGTGAAGCCATTGATTCCCCCTCTCCCCAACCCCTCTCCCGCCAGGGGCGAGGGGCTTTCGGCCGTAGCCAGCCTTGTAAAACCGGGGCTAACCTGGACCGTGCGGCATGGCTTGAGTTTTTAGACAGCCTCTAAATGCCAACGTCCCCTTCCACGTTCCCACAGCGCGTGGGAACGTGAAAATGGGGTACCAGGGCTGGTTATTTTTTGTCGTCCTTGACTTCTTCGAACTCGGCGTCCACTACGTCGTCCTTGCCGTCGCCGCTCCCGGTCGGCTCCGCGCCCGCGTCGGGTCCCGCCGCACCGGATGCCCCATCCGACTGCTGGGCATAGAGACGCTCGGCCATCTTGGCGGAGGCCTCGCTGAGAACCTTGGTTTTGCCGTCGATGGCGTCCTTGTCCTCGCCCTTCATGGCCTCTTCCAGTTCCTTGATGGCGGTCTCGATGGATGACTTTTCGCCGGCTTCCAGTTTGTCCCCGAGCTGTTCCATGGATTTGCGCGTGGCGTGGACCATGGTATCCGCCTGGTTGCGGGCCGCTACCAGCTCGTGGAATTTGCGGTCATCCTCCGCGTGGGCCTCGGCGTCCTTGACCATCCGCTCGATCTCGTCGTCCGCCAGGCCGGAGGAGGCCTTGATGATGATGGACTGCTCCTTGCCCGTGGCCTTGTCCTTGGCCGAGACGTTGAGGATGCCGTTGGCGTCGATGTCGAACTTGACCTCGATCTGGGGCACCCCGCGGGGGGCCGGCGGGATTTCCGCCAGGTCGAACCGACCCAGGGATTTGTTGTCCACCGCGCGCTCGCGCTGCCCCTGCAACACATGGACCGTCACCGCGGTCTGGTTGTCGTCGGCGGTGGAGAATACTTGCTGGGCCGAGGTGGGGATGGTGGTGTTTTTCTCGATGAGCTTGGTCATGACCCCGCCCAGGGTCTCGATGCCGAGGTTCAGGGGGGTCACGTCGAGCAGCAGGACGTCCTTGACCTCGCCGCCGAGCACGCCGCCCTGGACGGCGGCCCCGATGGCTACCGCCTCGTCGGGGTTGACGTCCTTGCGCGGCGCCTTGCCGAAAAAGGCCTCGACCTTTTCCTGGACCTTGGGCATGCGGGTCTGTCCGCCTACCAGGATTACCTCGTCGATGTCGCCCGCGGTCACCCCGGCGTCCTTGAGGGCGATCCGGCAGGGCTCGATGGTGCGCTCCACCAGGTCGTCCACCAGGGACTCGAACTTGGCCCGGGTGAGCTTGATGTTGAGATGCTTGGGCCCCACCGCATCGGCGGTGATGTAGGGCAGGTTGATGTCGGTCTGGAGGCTGGCGCTGAGCTCGATCTTGGCCTTTTCGGCGGCCTCCTTGAGACGTTGCAGGGCCAGGGGGTCGTTGTGCAGATCGACCCCTTGCTCTTTCTTGAATTCGGAGGCCAGGAACTCGATGATGCGCAGGTCGAAATCCTCGCCCCCGAGGAAGGTGTCCCCGTTGGTCGAGAGGACCTCGAACTGGTGTTCGCCCTCGATCTCGGCGATCTCGATGATGGAGATATCGAAGGTCCCACCGCCCAGGTCATAGACCGCGAGCTTCTGATCGCCCCGCTGCTTGTCCATGCCATAGGCCAGGGAGGCGGCGGTGGGCTCGTTGATGATGCGCTTGACATCCAGGCCGGCGATGCGGCCGGCGTCCTTGGTCGCCTGGCGCTGGGAGTCGTTGAAATAGGCCGGTACGGTGATAACGGCCTCCTTGATCTCGGTCCCCAGATAGTCCTCGGCGGTCTTTTTCATCTTCTGGAGGACCTTGGCGGAGATCTCCGGCGGGGCCATCTTTTTGCCGTTGACCTCGACCCAGGCATCGCCGTTGTCCGCCCGGACGATGCTGTAGGGAACCATGTCCTTGTCCTTGCCCACCACCCGGTCGTCGAACCGGCGACCGATCAGGCGCTTGATGGCGAACAGGGTGTTCTTCGGGTTGGTGACCGCCTGCCGCTTCGCGGATTGGCCGATCAGGACCTCGTCGTCGCCGCTGAAGGCGACGATGGAGGGCGTGGTGCGATCGCCCTCCGCATTCTCGATGACTTTGACCTTGTCACCCTCCATGACGGCGACGCAGGAGTTGGTGGTACCCAGGTCAATGCCGATGATCTTTCCCATGGTCTTTTATCTCCAGGAATGTAAGTTCTCGCCGTTCGGCGTACCTTCTGTGTCGATTCAATTGGGGTAAAACCCCTCATTTTTCAAGACTGTTCCGCGGCGGGTTCCGCCGCCACGATCACCATGGCCGGGCGCACCAGCCGACCGTTGAGCAGATAGCCCTTCTGGACTACTGTAACCACGGTGTTGGGCGCCGCCTCCGCCGTGGGCTGCATGGTCATGGCCTGGTGATATTCGGGATCGAAGGGCTCGCCCCGCGGGTCGAGCTGGGCGACGCCGAATTTGCCCATTACATCCCCCAGCAGCTTGAGGGTCAGTTCCGTGCCCTCGCGGAGCTTGGCGAGATCCGTACCCTCGTCCAGGGCCGCGGTATGGCCGAGCTCCAGGCTGTCGCGCACTTGCAGCAGCTCGCGCACGAAGCCGTCGAGGGCGAATTTGTGCGCCTTCTCCAGCTCGTTGGCCTGCCGCCGCTTCAGGTTTTCCAGCTCGGCGTGGGTCCGCAACAGCCGCTCCTGGGCCGCCACCGCCTCGGCCCGTGCCTCCTCCAGCCGGGCGGTCAGCTCCGGCGAATCCTCCTCGGCCTTGGCGGCATTCTCCGCCGCGCCCGTTTCCTCCGCTGGCGTTGCCGTTGCGGCCTCCGTCGCCGCCTGGGTTTCCATCGCCGCCATGACCTCCGGGTCCGGCATTGTCTCGGCGGCGTCCGGCGCCTGTGCGTCCTGCCCTTCCGGCTCCCGCTCCGGTCGATCCGCTGCTTGCTCCGCTACCATCTGAACCTCCGAACTGAATTTTCCGTAAAATTTGCAATATCAGTAGAAACTACATACCAGAAAACCACTATCAAGAGCATAAAAGCCAACAAGATACTTACGTAGAACAGGGAGACCGACCACGACAGCATAATCCGTACGATGCCCTGCTCCTGTCCCTTGAATTCCGAGATGTTCATGGTGAAGGGGTCCGTGCATTCATGCCTCCGAACACGGTCGAAGAGGCGACGGAAACACTTCCCCAGACGCAGATATTGGGCATCCATCGCCCAGAAAACCAGAATCGGCAAACAGACCGCCGCCGGGTAGATCCAGTTGGGGTTTTCAATCGAGCCCAAAAAGGCCAACAGGGCCGCCGCCATCGTCATGGCCATGGCCATGGCCTTGAGGGTGAAGCAATTGGTTTCCAGCCTTGTGATGACGCCCTGAATCATGTTCATGTGGGCAATGGTGTTGTCGTTATGCGTCGGCATGTTCCGTCTCCCTCAGGCTTGCTTCAAGGCCGCCGTCAACAGACGCGCGGTCATATCCACAAGGGGAATGACCCGCGGGTAATTCATCCGCGTCGGTCCGATCACCCCCAGTACGCCGATCACCTGATCGTCGATACTGTAGGGGGCCGTGACCAGGCTACAGCCATCCAGCGACCGATAACCGGACTCCTCGCCGACGAAGATCTGCACCCCCTCGGCCGCGATGCAACGATCGAGCAGATGCAGGATCTGGCTCTTCTCCGTAAAGGCATCGAACAGCTGTTTGAGCCGTTCCATGTCCGCCAGCTCATCCCACTCCATCAGGTTGGTCTGGCCGGCGATCAGGCAATCCTCGGTGCCCTCGGCGGCCTCTACCACCCCCTGCGCCATCGCCATCGCCTGCCTCATGACCTGATCCAGATGCTCGCGGGTAGCCTTCATATCCGTTACCAGACGCTTACGCACCTCTTGCAGGCTCTGGCCGGTGAACAGCTCGTTCAGATAATTCGCCGCCTGCTCGAGCTGCGCCGGCGCATAGTCACGCTCCGGATTGACGATCCGGTTATGCACTTCGCCTTCGCTGGTCACCAGAATCGCCAATACCCGGTTGCCGGACAGGGGCAAAAACTCGATCCGGCGGAACACGCTATGCTCGTGGCGCGGCGTCATGACGACCCCCGCGAGATGGGTCACGCCGGAAAGGAGTCGGGAGGTATTCGCCAGCAGCGTGGAGGCATCGCCGAAGTGATCCAACTGGCGACGCATGGCGGACACTTCCCGCTCGGCCAGCTGCTTGACGGTGAGCAGGGAATCGATGAAGAGCCGGTAGCCCGAGTCCGTAGGCACCCGCCCGGCGGAGGTATGGGGCGAGGATACCAACCCCATCTCCTCCAGGTCCGCCATTACGTTGCGTACCGTCGCCGCGCTGAGCTCCAGTCCCATATCCTTCGAGAGGGTGCGCGAACCGACGGGCTGACCATCCCTGATGTAACGTTCGATCAGGGCCTTGAGAAAATGTTGCGCGCGCACGCTGACTTGCTTGTCACCGCTGGCGGTACTCGTCATCCCGGCTCTCTCGCGGAAAATCGAAGCCCGACCGCAGAGGGGCTTAGCACTCGATTCGTATGAGTGCTAACGATAGCAATTTAGGGTTTGCACACAAAGCTGTCAACTCGGATCGATCCGTCCCCGCCGTACCGAGGCGATGCCGGTTTCCGCATACGGGACCGACCCCTTGGGTTGCACGGAGCGTTTAGCTTTCCGAAAGCCTTTGTAATCCCCGCACCAACAGCCGGCGGATCTCGATCCGGTCGCGGCTCCTCAGGAGGGTGCGGTTTTCGGCCGGCGTCAGACCATTGTCCAGGGTCCGCGTATCGTCTCCGGTAATGGCGTCCCGCAGGGATCGAACCGCGGCGCGTAGCATCTGATAACGGTGCTCGAGATAACAGTCCTCGAGCTTGGTGAGATGTGAATAGGCGGCATAGCCACCGATGAGTTGTTCGAGTCCTTGCCTGCCGGCCGCGGCCTCTTGCTCCAGTTGGAACTTCATGGTCAAGGGATCCTCTCCCTGGCCCTCGTCCAGGAGGGCGTCGGCGAGCTGCCCCGCGGCGCCACCGAAGGCCCCGATGACGAATACGGGGATTGCCGGCCGGTCGTTCGGCGGCGCCCGTGAGATCAGGAATTCCTCGAACAGACCGGGCATGAAGGACGCATAGCCGCTCGGCTTCCCACCCAGCAGAATCCGCGCCCGCATCGGCGGCGCGGGTCCGTCCTCCAAGGTGGGATGACCGCCGTAGGTGGCAAGCTCCCTCATGCGGGTCAGACAACGGGAGGCGATCAGCGCCCCCGGTGGCTCCATCGGCTGGCGCCGGTCGCAATCGTCCGCGATCTCGGGAAAGCCGGCGTCCCGCGGCCGCACGCGCAGAAGATGGCAGGCGTCGATCATCCGCGCCTCGTCCTGCCTGGTGAGCGTCAGGTAGTAGGGCCAAGCCAGGTAGCTGTAGATCCGCCGTAGCGGTTCAAGCGCGGCGTCCGATGGCGGTGCCTGCTCGCTGAGCGCGAGGTCGAAGAGCTGCCGGGTAAACCCTCCGGGACGCGGATCGCCGCCGTATACGAGACCGGTGTTGTCATCCGAACGCAGCACGGCGTGGGCGAGGGATAACACGAGCTCGGACAGGTGTTCCTTGCCGAAACCGAGCCGTTCCAGCTCCGGCCCCCCGGAGATGGAGATACCGATGAGGAATTGTCGCCTGGACATGCTCATGATGCGCGCTTCTCGGCCGCATCGAAGGCGGTGATGCGAACCGGCCCGGTACCCCTGTCCATCATGTCGCCTATCCGTTCGCGGTGGAATCGAGCGCCCACGAGGTCCTCGCCCGCGGTGCATGCGGGGTGCCAAAGGACGGTAATGCGGACGGGCTCAGGCATCCCCTTCTCCGATAAGGGTACGGATCTCCTTCAGCCATTGTTGTTTGCTCCCGGGGGGTTCGATTGCCATCGCATCGGGTAGCTCGAACTGCCGGGCCAGCTCCTTGGCCGCGTCGCGGCAAAAGCGACGGACCCGGCGCCAATCCTCCAGCATCTCCTCCAGCCGGGGATAGTTCCGCTGGCGCTCGAACGGCGAGGCCTGCGGCAGACGCCGGCACTCTTGTTGCCACCAGTGCCGGTAGCTCACCTGCCACTTCTCCAGAAAGGGCCGAATCACCACCTCCAGCAAGGCGGCGATGAAGAAGCCGAGATGATCCCCTTGGCCACCCCCGATCTTTCCGACCGGGTAGCGGCGCATCAGGGCGCGCGCCTCGCGGAAGAAGGCATGGAGGGAGTCCAGGCTCTGATCGTACCGCTCGCCGGCAAACACCAGCTCGCCGCGCTCGTTCTCCTTGCCGACCAGCGCCACCCGGGAGATGAGCTCGCAGTACAGCTCCCAGGCGCATTGGCGGTCCTCCTCATCGAACGTACCGCCGATGGAAACCAAGCCGAGATTGATACTGAAAGTACCTTTGGTGAAGACGGGCATGTCGTATCGTCCCATTCAGCTCAGGGCGGCATCCAACCTCTCGTTGATGTTCTTCTCGATGGCGCCGGCCATGAACGAGAGGGGCAGGCCGAGCACGATGTCCAGATCGATGAAATCGGCACCCACATCGAAGGTGCCGGCAGCGCCGACACGTTTGAAGACGAGCCGATTGCCGCTCCACTCGTAATCGATCTGCAGCTCCTCCCGAAGCGACCGGGCGAACGCCTCCGCCCGCATGCGGGCGCTCTTGAGTCCGAGCTCATGGACCCTTCTGATGCGGATATTCGTTGTCATTGTCGAGGCTCCCATCCAAATGCCGCCACGTCCGTCGCCAGGCGCTTCAAGAGGGTGTCGCAAACGGAAATAAGGGATTCGGGCGGATTTGTTCCCCGCAATGTCATCGTGGAAATTCCTGCGGGCGACCCGACGGCTTCTATCCGTTATGCGATTTCGATACCATGCGAATGATTTTTTCGATTGGAGAATCCCATGCAGGATATCAACCCCATCGTATCAAGAATCGGCGACCTTGGGCGGCGCATCCGATCCCTCAGGGGGTATCTTTGACTACGCAGAGAAAAAGGAACGCTTGACGGAAGTCCTGCGCGAGCTCGAGGAGCCGGATATCTGGCAGGATCCCCAGCGCGCGCAGGCCATGGGTAAAGAACGGGTCGCCCTGGAGGCCATCGTGGCCGGCCTCGACGGGCTCGATTCCGCCCTGTCCGACGCCTCCGCCATCCTGGCCATGGCTGCGGAAGAGGAAGACTCGGAAACGGTGGACCTGGTGGTGGCGGATGTGGCGGAACATGAGCGACACATCGCCCGGCTGGAGTTCCAACGCATGTTCCCCGGGGAGATGGACGCCAACCACGCTTTTCTGGACATCCAGTCCGGGTCCGGCGGCACCGAGGCCCAGGATTGGGCCGAGATGTTGCTGCGCATGTACCTGCGGTGGGGAGAGCGGCGCGGCTTCGAGACCGAGCTGATCGAGGTCTCCCCCGGCGAGGTCGCGGGGATCAAGAGCGCGACCGTCAAGTTCGACGGCGACTATGCCTTCGGCTGGCTACGCACCGAGATCGGCGTCCACCGGCTGGTGCGCAAGTCCCCCTTCGATTCGGGCAACCGGCGCCATACCTCCTTCGCCGCCGTCTTCGTCGCCCCGGAAGTGGATGACGACGTGGCGGTGGAAATCGATCCGGCGGAGCTGCGCATCGATGTCTACCGCGCCAGCGGGGCCGGCGGCCAGCATGTCAACCGCACCGAATCCGCAGTGCGGATCACCCACAACCCCACCGGAGTCGTGGTGCAATGCCAGAATGAACGCAGCCAGCACAAGAACAAGGCCACGGCCATGAAGCAGCTCAAGGCCAAGCTCTACGAGCTGGAGCTCCAGAAGCGCCAGGCCGACCAACAGGCGGTGGAAGACACCAAATCCGATATCGGCTGGGGCAACCAGATTCGTTCCTACGTGCTCGACCAATCGCGGATCAAGGACCTGCGCACCCACCTGGAGATCAGCAACACCCAATCGGTATTGGACGGCAATCTCGATGCCTTCCTCGAAACCAGCCTCAAGGCGGGGCTTTGACCAGGCAACCCGATTTCATTTTCCGGCGATCCGAAGTGGATAAAACGACGCGGTAAATCAACCAACCGGTATGCTAACATTTCTACGTTTACTTTCAGGCAGGGCCTTGAGCCGTCCGAAAAATGGGACCCTTGAGTAACACGGATTCCGACTTTCGCGCCTTTTTGGAACGTATCTCCACGGATGCGGGTCCATACCGTATGGCCGCGCGCAATTTCCTGCTGGACGAAGGCATCCTGGATGCCCGCTGCAACAGCTATCGCGTGGCAGGCGCGGCGAATGCCCATGACGACAGAAAGACCTGGCGCGGCCGACACGAGCAGTATCTCGAACAACGGGTCTACCGGAAGGGACCCGGCACCGGGGTACCGAAGGAGCTCGAGCAAGCGGACGAGGATCTGTGCCCGGAGACCTTCCGGTTCATCGATTCCGGCTCGCCGTTTCTGTACAGCGACCAGGGTCTTCATCTCATCCGTACCGAGGAACTCGCTTTCGTCGCCCGGTTGAGCGGCATGCCGGAGGACCGCCTACGGCGCCTGGCGCAGGATGTGGTGGAGCACGGAACAACCGCCGCGGGTTTCGCCGACCTCGACAGTGCCTTGCGCGCCTGGACCAGGCAGATCCAGCTCCGTCCCACGTTCGCCGCATTCTGGGAGGACCTATCCGCCCTGTTCGGGGATACCCCCGACCAAGACGCCGACGGCTGGGCGGATCGGTTGCGGGACCGGCTCGGACTGGCCCACTATGATCCCAAAGCCCGCCGCGGTCCCATCGATATCCTCGTCTTCCGCTATGAAGTAGGAAGCCTGGCCCGGATTTCGGAGCTCGGTGAGGATGTCCGCGCCCTCGTGCCACCCACGGTGCTGGACGGCAACCTTTCCGAGGTCTTCTGTCCCTCTCCCCCCGGCGCCGGAACCGGGCACACGCTGGATCTGGGCGGCGCTTTCGACTCGCTACGCCGCGAGGTTCTCCATCCCGCCTCCGCGTTCGGCGCCCGGCATCTGTGGCGCATCGGCACCATCCAGGCGCCCGTGGACTTGGCGTCATTGGCGGATCTGCGCGGCCTTCATCTCCTCTGGCTGCGGGAGCAGACCGGAGTCGCGGATTATGCGGCCGACACGGACGGTGACCTGCTATGAGCCTGGATCTCGATCGCATTTTCGCCGGTAGCCATGTGCCCGAGTGGCTGCGCGCGTTCGCCGCGGACCCGGACGAGGCACTGCACGATCTGCTGTTGGGCCGCGCCGAGCTCGGGCATCTGACGGTCGCCGAGCCAGTGGATCTACTGCTGGGATGGCTGCACGCCCTGGGCGAACCCAGCGGATTCGCGGACCATCTGGACCGGGCGCTGGCCAAATGGATCGAGACCTCCTGGGGGCGGACCGAGCTGCCCGACGGTGGTGGCAGCGCCACCCTTACTACCAGCGCCTGGTTCCGCGTCACCGGGCTGCTGGCGGCCACCCCGGTACTGAAGGTCGCCGGGCGGACCCTCGCCGAGTGGGTGCGCGCCGATCATCGCTATCTGGACAGCCTAGCCGAAGGCCGTAGCTGTGATCCCCAGGCGAATGCCTGGCTGGCGCTCGCCACCTACCAGCAGGACCGTTCCCTCCTGCCCCTCTGGTGGCAGCTCTGCGAGCTGCCGCCGGATCAGCCCTGGTATCGGGGCCACTGTGGCATTGCCGGCTTGCAGGCGTTGCCGCCGGAGTCCGCCGCGCGGGCCGGCGGCTTCCCGAAGGAGCTTGCCGAGGGGCTGAACCGTTTCGGACTCGCCTTGTGGCGGCTCCAGGACGAGGGCTGGCTGGACACCCGGACGGCCACCGAAGAGTTTCAGGACAGCCTGCGGCTGAAGCTGGCGACTTACCCCTTCCCGGACCGTTGGCTATCCTTCTGGCGCCATGCATTGCATCGCGATCACCGGCGGGGCGACATCGGCGCCTGGGTCCGGGATCTGTTGCCACGGGCCGCCGCCAAACCGCCATCGAAGCACCCGCAACGGCAGACCTGGGCCAGCTACGACCCCGGATGGGTGGAACGTAGCGGGGCGATTGCCGAGCGGCTCAGAAACAACGCCGAGGGCGCGGTCGAAGAGGCAGAGCAATTACTGAACGAACAACACGGCTATTTCGACCGTAGCGGCGACGGCAATAATCTGGTGCGCTCGGCCACGCGGTTCTCCGCCGCCATCCGCAAAAGCCGACCGGCCTTGGCCCTGGCATGGGCGCGCCTGGCCAAAGACATCGAGCCCTGGGACGGCTATGCCTGGACCAACGAGGGCGCCGCCCTGACCGCCCAGGGGGATTTTGAGGGCGCAGTGGCCGTATACCGCGAGACCAAGGCGCGGTTTCCCGACAACGCCCACGCCCGCACCGGACTGGCCGAAACCCTCAAGGCCCGGCACAAGCTCCCCGAGGCCGAGGCCGAATACCGCGAGACCAAGGCGCGGTTTCCCGACAACGCCCACGCCCGCACCGGACTGGCCGAGACCCTCAAGGCCCGGCACAAGCTCCCCGAGGCCGGGGCCGAATACCGCGAGACCAAGGCGCGGGTTCCCGGCGGCGCCCGCGCCCGCACCGGACTGGCCGAG
>JAIZWN010000238.1 GCA_020443945.1 Candidatus Thiosymbion ectosymbiont of Robbea hypermnestra
GACCTCGTGGTTGGCCTTGCTGCGCAGCAGGCGTTTCAGCGCCCAGTCGAAGCTGATGAGTTTTCTGGTGTTCATGGCGAATGGTCAGGGTGCTAGGAGGCGTTCTCAAACGAACCGCACCGAAGAACCACGGATGGACACAGATAGACACAGATCACAATCCGTGCTTATCCGTGTCTATCCGTGGTTCTAATGCAGTACGGTAAAGACTCCAGATTGAGAACGCTCCCTAGATATCCGCGTCGGCTTGGTGGCGGTAGCCCGCCATGGTCATGAGTCGCGCGTGGATGTCGCCGCGCAACGCTTGGTGCAGCGACCCGTGCTGGTCGGCAAGCCGTTGCTCGTAGGCCGCGGCCTGGGCCGCGAGCTCGGCCCGGCGCTCGGCGGCGACTTGTTCTTCGGCCTCACGCCGGACCCGTTCGGTGAAGGGGGTCACCAGGCCCCCGAGCTCTTGCAGCAGGCGCCAGGCGTCTCGGCGTTGCCGGCAGACCGCGACCAGCTCCGGGGCGACCCGGTAGCGGTCCGGGTTCTGGCGTGGTCCGCCCTGGGTGATGTAGGGGGTCCGTCCCCGGCGTTCGCGTTCGGTCAACGCCAGGTAGGCATCCAGGGGTAGGGGGTCGGCGGCGTCTTCCGCCAGGGGTTCGAGCCAATGGCGGAACCGTGCCTCGCCGAGCGCCCAGTGGGCCGGGGTCAGGGCCTCGGCCTCCGGCTGCCTGGCCGCCTTTTTGGTCGTTGTCTGGGGAGGGGGCTCGTGTCCCCAGGTGGCCAGGGGTTCGGGGTTGGCTTCGAGCGCGAGCCGGGTCCCGAAGATCCCTTCGCCCCTGGGGTCGTAGCGGTAGAGGGGGAAGGTCCGGGTCGTCACGGCCAGATGCGACCGCTCCAGGGTCCGGTCGGTGGGGAAACCATGGCGACCGGGGCTGGGGGCGTGGATGTGGAGGAGGGCGGGTCCCTCGAAGTCCAGCCCGGCGGTGAGGCTCTCCAGGAGGTGGGTGGGTGCGCCGAGGGAGGTCTGGGCGATGTAGGCGTCGCGCCGGGCCAGGGCCAGCAGGCCCAGGTCCGTTGTGGCGTCCGGGATCGGGGCCGGGGCGGATTCCGGGCTGGCGCGGTCGGCGAGGCCCAGGTCCAGGTCCGCCAGGACCAGGGTCTTGAGGGGTAGGTCGCCGCCGAGGAGGGCGACGAGCTGGGACAGGCCCGCACCGGTCAGTACCCGGTTGCTGCCTACCAGGATCAGGCGGGGACAGTATTCCCGTTCCTGGGGGGTCAGGTCGTGCCGGCTCAGGGCGCCCAGGTCGGACCAGAGCCGCGCGGCGTCTCCGGGCTTGTCGAGCTCCAGGCGCGCCCGGCGCAGCAGGATGAAGCCGTCGATGGCCTGCCGGAGCTGGCCTTCCAGGAGCCCGGCCGCCAGCCGGGCGCCGTCTCCGGTGGCGTCCAGGGTAACCGGGAGCCGGAAGCCGTTGTGGGGGAAGGCCCCGGCCCAGCCTACCGTCTCGCCGGGGGCCAGCACGAGTCCCAAGCCGGCGCGGCCGAGGCCCTGGCGGCCGGTTTCCAGGCGCCAGGCGAGCTGGCCCAGGCCCTGGGCCAGCTCCACGAGCCGCCGCAGCCGCGCGGCGTCTACCGCGCCGGCGGCGATGGCGCCTTCGTTCTGGCCGAGGAAGGCGCCGAGGTCCGCGTGTCGGGTGCTGACTGTTTCCAGGCTGCGGGCCAGGGCGTCCAGGTCGTCCGCCGGCAGGGCGTCGGCGAGCAGGGAGCGGATCAGCGCCGTGATTTCCTGGTGGGTTTGTTTGACCTCCTGGGTGAATTGGACGTGCCGACGTCCCTGGTGGGCGGCGGCCAGGCCCAGGATCAGACGCAGGGCGAGGCGTTCGCCGGAGCCGGATTCCGCCCCGTCGCCGCCGGCCAGTGCCTGGGCCGCGCGGCGCGCGAGCAGGGCCGCCGGCAGGGGGCCGATGTCCGCGTCGGCGGCGGCCCGCTCGATGGTCTCCGGGGTGGTCTCGGGGAGCCGCTCCCAGGCCGCGAAGACGCGCTTGGCCTGTTCCAATTCCTCGGTGGTCTGGGGGACGGACTGGAGGGCGCCGGCGTCACAGGCCCGCACGCAGATGCCGCAGCCTTTGCAGTCGTGCGGATTGAGCGCCAGGAACAGCAGGCCACCGGCCTCGTCCGTGAGGAGGGGCGTGGCGGTGGCTGCCGGCAGACAGCCGACGGCATTGGTGAGCCGTTCGCGGGCGGTGTCCATGCCCGGCTTGCGCTCTTTCGGTATGGGCGTCTGCTCCTGGAGTCCGGCATAGGCCCCATTCACCAGGTCGCCCAGGGTAGGGGCAGGGGCCCCATCGGCGCGGCACATCCGGTCGATCCGCTCCGCCAGCTTGCCGGCCAGGGGACGCAGGGCGCCGGCCTCGGTCGCCGGGATGGTGGCGTCCAGAACCTCGCCCGGTGTGGCGGCCACCGCGCCCCAGGCGCCCTCCGGGCAATAGCTCCAGCAGCGCCCGCAGCCCGTGCACAGAACGGGATCCAGCCGCGGCAGGGCGGTCCGCAAGGGACTCAGGTCGTGGAACGCGGAGACGAGCGGTGGTACGGCCCCGGTAGCCATGTAGGGGTCCGGCGCCAGCTGCTCGGTCGCGTCGTCCCGATACAGGACCCCTACCTGATCCCAGAAGCGGGGCAGGCTGTCGTAGGCGTCATCGGCAGCGCCGAAGCGGCGCACCGCGGCCGGGGCCTCTTGCTCCGGCCCCGGGGTCGGCTGAGAGGTTGGTCGTTGCCGATAGTCGACGCGCCGGATGCCGTCCAGGCCGGCCTGGAACCGCCGGATGCGTTCCTCCCGTTCCGGGTGGTCCGCGTCGGCAAGCTGCTCGTCCCGGAACGAGACCAGGCGCCGGGGGCCGAGCTCGACCCAGCCCTTGTCCAGCAGCAGACCGCAGATGGCCCCCAGCCAGAGATCCTCGGCAGGCGCGTCCGCCGGCGGAAGCGCGTACAGGTCGATGCCGGTGCCCTGCAGGGTCCGCTGCAAGGCCGCAGGCAACGTCTGCCAGAGATCATCGTCGGACTCCGGTCCCCGCAGCAGCAGGGCGCCGCCGGCTTGCAGGTCGCCCAAGGGATTGCCACGGATACCGCCGGGGTCCATCGTGAGCAGGGTCAGATCCACGGGCATGTCGCCGCCGGGATCCCGAAGCGCCTGCTCGCTCAAGGTGAACCGATCCACGCAATAGGACCCCAAGGGCTGGGCGAACAGGGCGGGATGACTGCGCAGATGGGTCCCCGCAAACCGGCGCAGGAAGTCCGCCGCCTCGGTAGCGAAACCCTCCCCCGCCTGACCGGAACGGCGGTGAACGGCGAAGGTAAGCGCACCGGCCGGGCGCAGGTCCGGGGTGGACTCGCGGCCGCGCAGGCCCAGCCCCGCGACCCGCGGATAATCGCGGCGCAGCCGATCCAGCAGCACCTGGCGCTTGGGGTAATCACTGGTCCGGGGCGTGAACTCCATCCCGAGAAAGAGCCGCGACCCTTCCAGATCGCTCGCCTCCCGGCACAATCGGATCAGATCCGTCCCGCGCAGGGGCAGCCCCCCCAAGCCATAGAGGACCGACTGCACGCGCGGTCGGTCCTGCTCGCGCAGGGCGGAGTGGCCGGCGGGATCGGTGTCGTGAATCCCCCGGTCCATGAGGGCCCGCAGCTCCCGCAGCAGGGGCGGGTCACCCGCCAGGGGCGTGCTTACCCGCTCCAGCACCAACAGATGCCTCGCCATGCCCAGGTGGGCCAGCAGGGCGGGACCGGGAAAGGGGCGCAGGCAGCGAATGCCCAGGACCCCGATCCGCAGTCGCTCCGTCTTGCGCAGATACTCGGCAACCGCCTGGGCGGTCTCCACCGCCGCCCCCTGGGCCACGAGCAACGTGCGGGCATCCTCGGTATGGAAGGTGGAGACGGACTCGCAGGACCGGCCCGTCTCCCGGCGAAAATCCGTGACGGCCTGCTCCAGGCTGGCCGGTACCTGCCGCTCCAGATAGACATCGGCCGCCGCGGCGCCCAGCCCCCAGACCTCCGGGGATTGCAAGGCCCCCAGCAGGACCGGGCGATCCGGGTCATGCCAGCGCGGAACCCGACGGCGTCGGTCGCCGAACAGGAGCCCCTGCGTCCCGGAAGGCACCGGAATCGAATCCCCCGGCGCGCCCAGAAAGCGACCGACCAACTCGGCGGGAGGCAGCCGCACCTCCTGCATCGCCAGGGCGGTTCCCTCCCCATCCATCACCACCAGCCCCGGCGTCAGGGACTCCTCCGCGACCCGGCGGGCAATCAGGGTCAGATCCACCGCCTCCTGGACATTCGCCGCGAACAGCACAAAGGCGCCGGAATCCGCCGCCAGATGACAGGCCTCGTGACCGTCCCCCAGGGCGACCGCATGACCGGGCAGGGCCCGATTCGCGACATGGACCACCAGGGGCAAACGCCGCCCCACCGCCAGCCGCAGCAAATCCTGCCCCGCGGCCAGATCGGGGGCGGACAGAAAGGCCGTGGCGCGAGTCCCGCCCATCGCCAGACCCAGGGCCCCGGCCAAGGCCCCCCGGGGGCCCTCCGCGCCCTGGCTGCCGAGGGCATTGCCGAACCGGTTGCGGCCCTGCCGCCGCTGCTCGGTACGCCAGGCCCAAGCGGCCGTATCCGCCGGAAAGGAGGCCCCCAACGCCGCAAGCTCGGCGATGGCCGATTCGGTCACGGCAACGGCGGTATTGCCGTCCAGGGCCGTCGGCTCACCGGCATAAGGACCGGCCGTCTGGGTCGGGGCGCCGAGAACACGGCGCAGAAGGCGCAAGGCGCTGTTGGCAAAGCTGGGCATGGGAAGAAGCCTTGGGTTTCCGGATGGTTGGTTTACAAAGTGGCCGCCGATCAATGCTGAATGCTCATTGCAACGCACCGATAGGACAGGATTAACAAGATTTTTTCAGGATTAACAGGATTCTTTAAACCGAGAATAGTGGAATTCTCAAATCCCTCGCAGGCAGCCAGAACGAAGGCACCCTTCCCACAAGTAGGCTCAATAACGAAATCAGGACCGACACCGTGATTTCGCTTCAGAACCTCGACAACCTTCCTCGCAAGACCAAGCGGTGTCTGAAAGTCACCGTATTGCCACTTTGCAATCGATTTTGTGCCCACTATTCAACGCACTCTCGAAATACCGGAAACGGCCCCCGCATATTGAATAATTCTACCATAAGGGTGAGGGACTCGATATAAATCACCTCTTTTCAAGGGATGACCTGATAGTCGAGAATGTCTTCCGCTTCTCGATTCAACTCTTCAGCATGCCGATCCAGAATTTTAAGCTCATGATTCGTAGAGCGATGAGTGATAAAAAAACAGCGGAGCGCTTCTGCTACCAGAGCGGAGCGTTCTTCGGGTCGAGGTGCTCGCTGATCGAGCTCAGCAACAAGCTCATCGGGGAGAGTGATAGAAGTCTGAACAATCATGCGGACGCACTGTAGAGTAAAGACCCGGATAGAGCAATCATGAAAGAGCCTGATACCTGAACCCTGCCCCCTGACAACTGAAAGATGAGTGCTTGCTTTGTCCATCCCACGGGTTGTGCCCCATCCGGTTCGGAACAGTCGGCCTACTCCCGGAACTGGGCGCCCTCCAACCACTGAATGGCCCCCGTGGGGCAACGTTGCACCGCCTGGGGCAAGGCCGGGCCGCCGCCGGCATAATCGACCAGCGGCAGATTATCCTCCATCCGAATCAATCCCGGCGCCGCGTCGGCGGCGCAACGCCCGCAGGCGTCACAGGCGACGCTGCACAGACCCAGGGCCAGGTCGCCGGCCAGGGGCGATTTGCACTGGACGACCAGATGTTGATTCAAGGGCGTCAACTCGAACAGATCCCGTGGGCAGGCATCGACACAGTCGCCGCAGGCGGTGCACTGGGCCGGGTCCACTACCGGCAGGCCGTTATCGTTCATGGTAATGGCGGCAAAGGTGCAGGCGACCCGGCAATCCCCCAGCCCCAGGCAGCCCCAGGAACAGCCCTTGCCGCCGCCGGAGACCACGGCCGCCGCGCTGCAACCCTCGAAGCCCTGGTACTCGGCGATCTGATAGGCCTGACCCCTGCCGCCGGCGCAGTGGAGCCGGGCCACCTGCCTCTCCTGCTCCCCCGGATCCACATCCAGGAGCTCGGCGATGGCATCGATTGCCTCCGGGCTCGCCACCGTGCAGCGGCTCGGCGACTCCTTACCCGCCACCAGACTCACGGCAAAGGCCTGACAGCCCGGTTGGCCGCAGGCGCCGCAATTGGAGCCGGGCAGCCGGTCCAGGGTGGCCTCGATCCGCGGGTCCTCCCGAACCTTCAGAAAACGGTAGGCCACCGCCAGGATGATGGCGAAGAAAAGACCCAAACCGGCCATGATGGCCGGTGCAATCAGATAGCTATTCATTTAAATGACATTCGTCGAAGAGATAACAGGTGCGTTTACAGATGGCTACCAGCATAAGCATGAGAGGAACCTCGATGAGTACGCCGACCACAGTCGCCAAGGCCGCACCGGACGATAAGCCGAACAGGACAACGGCGGTGGCTATCGCAACCTCGAAATGGTTGGAAGCCCCGATCATCGCCGCCGGCGCGGCATCATGGTAGGAAAGCCTCAACCATCTCGCGAATACAAAATAGCCGATGGCAAAGATAACGACCGTTTGTACGAAAAGAGGGATGGCAATCCACAAAATCGTAAGCGGATTGCCCAGGATAATCTCACCCTTGAAGGAGAATAACAGAACCAATGTCAACAGCAGCGCGGTTATGCTGATCGGGGTAAGCCAATGTAAAAACATCCCGTTGAACCACACGATTCCCTTATATTTAATGATCCACCTTCTCGAGAAGTAACCCGCGATCAGAGGTAAGGCCACATAAATCGAGACGGAAAGCAGCATCGTCCGCCAGGGAACGGGCATGGCGTTTACATCGAGCAATAATCCTCCCAATGGGCCATAGAGGACCAGCATGACCAATGAATTGATCGCGACCATTACCAGGGTCAGACCATCGTTGCCCCGCGCAAGATAACTCCACATCAGGACCATGGCGGTACAGGGTGCGATTCCCAGTAAAATCGCCCCCGCGATATAGCTGCGCCACAGCTCGACCTCCTCGCCGTTGGCGAGAATCTCCGTTCCGGGCAGGAAATCCCTGAAGAGATAACCGATAAAAAAATACGCGATTGCAAACATTGAGAAGGGTTTGATGGCCCAGTTTATAAACAGAGTGAGAAGGACCGGTTTTGGCGTCCTGGCCGATTTTACGACTTGCGCAAAATCGATTTTCACCATAATAGGGTACATCATAAAAAACAGACACACCGCAATAGGCACGGATACCTGATAAACCGAAAAATCATTGAGTGTCGCGGCAATGCCGGGAGTGAATTTTCCCAGCAGAATCCCAGCCGCGATACAGAGCAACACCCAAAGGGTCAAATAGCGTTCGAATGTCGATAACCTCTTTTCTTCCATTCGGATTATGCCTCCTTATCCGGCAATGACATCGATTCGAGTTTCAGCACATTATTGAGTGTGCCGGGCGGAACATCGACACTGGGTTTCCCGGAAGACGCCATGGGGTTTGAGCGGTTGCTCGGCGGGAAGCTTATCACTACCCATTCGACACTACCCAAAAATCAGTACGTCCCCTGAAAGGGAGGGTATCGCAAAAGGCGACACCCGACACGATCCAGGGGTGGGCCACCGTTCTCGACCGCGGTAAGCGGTTGCAAAGGAAGGAATCGGGAAATCACCATTTTCCGATTCCGTGTCGCAAAAGCCCATGGATGGGCCTGTGCGACGCCCTCGCCGGAAGCGGGGCCGGGTGGTGTCTTAGGGGGCGTTCTCAATTCTCACAGTAGAGTAGAGGACAGGTTTCCCGTGTCCTTAGATTTGGCCTATCCG
>JAIZWN010000239.1 GCA_020443945.1 Candidatus Thiosymbion ectosymbiont of Robbea hypermnestra
CGCTCGTTACTCCTGGTCAACGAGCGGCACCGTTTGCGACTGAGCCGACGGTACCTGCGGCTCACACCCATCCCTGGGCTTTTGCGACGCAGAATCGGAACATGGCGATTTCCCGATTCCTTCAGTCTCAACGGCTGGTAGTGTTGTAGTTTTGTGATCTGTGATGCTTGAATCCGCAGATTACGCAGATTCTCGCCGATGAAAAAACGCAAATCCGTGAAAATCGGCGTAATCTGCGGACAACCATGACGGTGAGGGCAGGTCTCTACGCTGCATCCCGGAAACCACCTTGGATTTTTCAAGGCGCCCTTAAGGGTAACGCACGCGGCCGAAATTCCGCTAGAATTGGGTTGTAGTAGGAAGAACTGCCATTGCAGGCGGGCCCTGTCGTCTGCGGGCAATTCGAGAGAGTCGGTTCTATCCAAATCATCCGGAATGAGGAATGTGCAATGTACAAGTCTGTAACCATGGGTGCTCTCGCATCGGTGTTCGTGCTCGGTCTGGCCATCTCCGGCAATACGCTTGCCGCCAAACCAGGATTCGAGAAGTGCCTTGGCGTCGTCAAGGCCGGGAAGAACGACTGTGGGACCAGCAGGCATGCCTGTGGCGGCCAGGCCACGAAGGATGGGGACCCGGAGGAGTGGCTCTATCTGCCCAAGGGGAATTGCGAAAAGTTGGTCGGCGGTAAGGTGAAGGAGGAAACCGGGAAGATACAGGATATGAAGAAGATGAGGGAAGATATGAGGGAGGATATGAAGAAGATGAAGGAAGACATGAAGGAGGATATGAAAAAGATGAAGGAAGGCATGAAGAAGGAAAAGGAAGAAGAGGAGGGAGGACTGGGGGAGTTTATGGAAAAAGTAACGAAGTGGTTTCGAACTTTTGAGTGGTGATGGACCAACCAGCGGCCCAATACTGGTTCAGTCCCCCTGGCCTTTGCCGTCCCTGGCGCCGGCGGATTCCGGCGCTCCCTGCCGGCATGACGGCGAGGTTTGAACCATTACGTGGTCCCCTCTCCGATTCCGCGGCGTAAAAGCCCAGGGATGGGCTTTTGCGACACTCTCCGGAGAGAGTTCTCCCGCCCGAGTTCCGTCTGTCCGCAGATCAGGGAGGTCATCATGTCCCAACCCGGTATCCTCTTACGCGCCTTCGACCGCTGTACCGGTTTTTTCACCCTCTTGAGTCCGATCTTCGATCTCGTTATTCGTCTCTGGGTAGCCAAGGTCTTCTTCCTGTCCGGCCTGACTAAGATTCAGAGCTGGGCCAGTACCTTGGCGCTCTTCGAATACGAGTACAAAGTGCCCTTGCTGTCGCCATCGGTCGCGGCCTTTCTGGGTACCGCCACCGAGCTGACCCTGCCGGTCCTGATCGCGGTCGGTCTGGCCACGCGGCTTTCGTCGCTGGCGCTGTTCCTGTTCAATCTCGTCGCAGTCTATGCCTACGGCAGCTTCCTGTTCTCCGCCGAAGGCGCCGCCGGACTCCAGCAACACATCCTGTGGGGCGCCTTTCTGGCGATGCTCGTCTTCCACGGACCGGGCAAGCTGTCGCTGGACTACCTGATCGCGCGCCGCGACCGTTGATGGATCGCCGCGCCTTCCTCGCCTCCACCGGGGCCTTGCTGTCCGCCGCGGCGTTCGCGCGGGTCGAGGCATTCGCCGCGGCGGAGCCGGCAACGGCGCCCCTGTCCGCCGCCGGCATCGGACCGGAGGGCTGGCGCACCCTGGGGCTGGTGCAGGAGCACCTGTTGCCGTCGGAGGCGCAGGCCCCCGGCGCGCGGGAGATCAACGCCCTGCGCTATCTCCATTTCGTGATGGGCTGGCAAGGGACCGACCCGGCGGAGCCGCGCATCCTGCACTGGGGTCTGGAGCGGCTCCGCGAGATCGTGGCGCAAGCCCACGGCGGTGTCTTCGAGGCACTGGATACGCCCGCGCGCGAACGGGCCCTGCGGGCCCTGGAGGCCGAGGAGGACGGCACACAGTGGCTCCTGCTGGTGCTCGACTACCTGTTCGAGGCCCTGCTCGCCGATCCCATCTACGGAGGCAATCCGGACGGGATCGGCTGGCGCTGGCTCCGGGTCGAGCCGGGGCACCATCGCCCCGGGCCGGATCAGCGCTATTTCGAACTCATGGCCTGACAAAGCTTCGTCTCATACGCTGCATATTGAGCACTACTGACATGCCTTGCCTCCCCGCCGTCCGGCGGTGACAATCCGAGTCCCCCTGTCTCTCACGGATCGCAGGCATGATCTCCCACGACCAGAACTTCAAAAACCTCCTCTTCGACTACTCGCACCAGGCGCTCGCCTTCTTCGCCGCGGCCGAGGCCGACCAGATCGATGCACAGGTGCGCATTACCCCCGTGCGTCAGGA
>JAIZWN010000240.1 GCA_020443945.1 Candidatus Thiosymbion ectosymbiont of Robbea hypermnestra
AGCTGATTACTTGAAAATTTAGGGACCTATATACGTAGCTAGCCACAGTGGGTGGTAACCGTTCAGCCCCCTCTTTAGTTTTGCCGTCCCTGGCACCTGGATTCCGGCAATCCCTGCCGGAATGACAGGTCCCAAAATTTACCACTACCCCCGGCGGAATCTTGTAGACTTTTCCGAACATCCATCTTAGCACCACCCCCGAGATCCTGGACGGCGGGGTGCCCTGATCTCTCCTGAAGAACCTACGGAGCAACCATGGAATTTAAGATCGAAAGCGGTGATCCGACCACCCTGAAGACCCCCTGTCTGATCCTCGGGGTCTTCGAGCAGGCCGAACTCTCCGGGCCCGCCGCGGCCATCGACAAGGCCAGCGGCGGCTATCTGAGCGATGTCCTGCGCAAGGGCGACATGGACGGTGAGACCGGCCGTACCCTGATGCTCTATGGCGCGCCCGGCGTCGGTTGCGAGCGGGTCCTCCTGGTCGGTTGCGGCAAACGCAAGGAATTCGACCGCCGCGGTTACCGCAAGGCCCTGGCCGCCGCGGTAAACCTGCTCGTCGACACCCACATCGATGCGGCCCTCTGCACCCTGCCAGCGCTCGATCCCGCGGGTATGACCCCGTACCAGGCGGTGCGCGAGGCCGTGACCGCCTGCGCCGACACCCTCTATCGCTATGACCGGACAAAGCAGGAAAAGAAGAAGCCCAGGCCCACCCTCAAGCAGTTCGCCGTCCGGGTCGCGCGGGAAGGAGACGCCGAGACCGCGCGGCAGGCGGTGCGCCACGGCGCCGTCATCGCCCAGGGCATCGACCTGGCAAAGGACCTGAGCAACCTGCCGGGTAACCTCTGTACGCCGGGCTACCTGGCGGAGCGGGCAATCGGCCTGGGCCGGGACTACCCGGCCCTGCGGGTAGAAGTCCTGGAAGAAAAGGACATGGCATCGCTCGGCATGGGCGCCCTGCTCTCGGTCTCCCGCGGCAGTCGCCAACCCGCCAAGCTCATCCTGATGGAGTATCGGGGCGGGGCGGAAGGCGCCAAGCCGGTAGTATTGGTGGGCAAGGGCCTCACCTTCGACGCCGGTGGAATCTCCCTCAAGCCCTCCTCCGACATGGACGAGATGAAGTTCGACATGTGCGGTGGGGCGAGCGTCTTCGGCGCCATGCTCTGCGCCCTGGAGCTCGCGCTTCCCCTCAACCTGATCGGGGTCGTCCCGGCCTCCGAGAACCTGCCGGACGGCGACGCCAACAAGCCCGGCGACATCGTCACCAGCCTGTCCGGCCAGACCATCGAGATCCTGAACACCGACGCCGAGGGCCGGCTCATCCTATGCGACGCCCTGACCTACTGTGAGCGTTTCGACCCGGAGGTCGTGATCGACATGGCGACCCTCACCGGCGCCGTGATGGTTGGTCTTGGTAGACGAGTAAGCGGATATTTCACTACAGACGATGAGTTAGCCAAACAGATTTCTGATGCCGGAGAGAAATCTGGCGACCGTACTTGGCGTCTTCCCTTATGGGATGAATACCAACAAGAACTCGACAGCAACTTCGCCGACATAGCCAATATCGGCAGCCGCTGGGGTGGTGCTCTTACAGCCGCCTGTTTTCTTGCCCGTTTCACCAAAAACTACGTCTGGGCACATTTAGATATTGCTGGGGTCGCTAACAAGACTGGTCCTAAAAAAGGTGCTACAGGCAGACCAGTTCCACTACTAGCCGATTTTCTACTCACAAAATCTGGTATTTCTTTGGAGTGATGCAATGCATTTTCTAAAAGAAATCACTCTTGCCAACAAGATCAAAGATCTCAGCAGTGGTGATTGCCCTTATACGCTATTTCTGGGTGCCGGAGCGTCGGTCTCATCCGGAATTCCACTTGCATCTACCTTGATAATGCACTGGAAAAGGCAATTGTTCAATGATCTCAAAATCCGAGATAATAGTTTTAGAAATATAAACTTAGAAGAATGGGATTCTGAACGGTCAGATTGCCCTACTTTTTCAAAGTGGAGAATAGCAATACATTCCGAAGGTGAGGGTGATTATTCACTACTCTTTCGTACCCTTCGTCAAACCAGAAAAGACCGACAATTACTTATAGAAAGACTGATCGACGGTAAAAAACCTGCTTTTGGTTATCTGTTTCTTTCTGGATTAATTGCGAAAAGAAAGTTCAATCGGATTTTAACTACAAATTTTGATGACTTACTCTATGACTCCCTGTTTAAATTTTACGATATAAAACCGATAGTGTGTGCGTTCGATTCCATGGTTTCCGGAATTCGAATAGATAGCCAGCGCCCCAAAATTATAAAGCTTCATGGGGATTTCCTCTTTGATAATATCAGAAATACTCATAGTGAGCTTCGGAATCTCGATACCAATATTGAAGAAAAGATGTTCGAAACGTGCAAGGATCGTGGACTTATCGTCGTGGGCTATTCCGGTAGTGATCGGTCTGTGATGGCTCCAATTAATGAAATGCTAAGGAAAAATGGTTATTTGGAAATGGGTCTTCATTGGTGCTTTCTCCCCAATGAGATAGAAAATATCGAAAAAGATCGAAGTGCGCTAGTTGAAATGCAGCAACAGTATCCAGATAAGGTTTTCTTTTATGAAATTAAGAGTTTTGACTACTTGATGGAAGAAATGTTTCGTGAGTGTGAGTGCAAACTCCCCCCCGTCCTCGAAGATCCTAATACTATAAATATCACAAGAGAGTTCTACGAAACTGTTAAAAAAGGGAAAACTCGAATTGTCGATTACACTGTATATCAACAGGAATGTCTCGAAACCTTCATTGCGGCGAGAAAGAAATCTTCAGGAGACGAAGATCTCGAAATATCCGTAGAAATATATTTTGGTGAAGGTATAAGGCTCAGGAATCTTGGAAATGAATTGTTATCATCTTCCCTTGATAATGCAAAGGGTTATTTTTCTAAAGCTCTAAAGAAGTTTCTTCGGTGCGAAAAACTTATATTGGAGTATTTTGAGAGGGTCAACACACTGCCGACTGATACAAACGCAAGAAAAATTTACCTCTATGCACTTAAGCGGAGAGCGGGTCTTGCAATTGCTATTGCAAAGTGTAAACGTAGTCTTGACCATGAGTATGAAGACTACGAAAAAAACCTTTCTAGTGGACTGGAGCTCGCACGGAAGGGAATAAGCATTTACAAAGGACTGAAAAAATCAACCAAAGAAATCAAGACCAGCTTAGAGGATATAATGGCATTTTTCACCAATACTTGTTGCGCAATCTCTCTCCTATCTGAAAATAAAGGGGAAATATCAGAATCTGATAAGAAAGAGGTCTGGGGATGTTTGAGAGAAGTATATGAACTAGTAGGGGATAATCAACATGTAGAAAGAATCATCAAGGACACTGATATGGAGTACTTTACAATAAAACATGAGGCGGCAATAAACGCGGAGTTCAAAATAACATGACCTATAGAATGCTTGTTATCACTGATCACGAGACGCACAAGCCAGGGGAATCGATCTATCCACTACTTAGTTGTATGACAAAGAATCGTGCATGTGCCTCCCTAGACATAGCAAGCAGAGGGAATGGAAAAAATGCCTCATTTTTCGTGAATAATTCCACGCAATCGCTCTATGTTCACGAAATATCTTCAGACTTCACTTTCGAAAAGAAAGATACCTTTTTCTCTGTGGCTGAACGCAAAACCACTCTGGATGCATACGACATTATATTCTTAAGAATAGACCGGCCCTTCAGTATTCTCCTTGCAAAGCATATACGAACTTTAGCAAAAACTAAATTAATAATAAATGAGCCTGCGGGAATCCTAAAAACAGGATCGAAGAAATACCTTCTCAACTATCAAGATTTCTGTCCCCCTCTGAAGATTTGTCGCAGTATAGACGACATCAAAGAATTCTGCGCGAGGTATCCCACAATACTGAAACCTTTTGAAAGTTATGGTGGGAAAGGAATAATTAGGATTACGAATGATATTGCCACTGCTTCTGGAATCGACTATCCTATCGATAGCTATTGGAAGATACTTGAGCAGAAACCTTTCGATGGCTGCTTGGCAATGAAGTATCTTAAAGATGTTCATTTAGGGGATAAACGTATAATCGTAGTTAACAAAACAATTTTGGGAGCAACATTACGTCGACCACCGGAACATTCTTTTATCTGTAATCTGGAGCAAGGTGGCTCTTCGGAATTCGCAACCATTGATGACCGTGAAGCATGTATTGCCGAGGCATTAACTCCACAGTTAATAAAGGAAGGAATTTTATTCTATGGGTTTGATACACTGGTAGATAACGACGGTAAACGAGTACTCTCTGAGATCAATACGTTGAATGTGGGTGGGCTTTATGAAGTTGAGTATCATTCTGGAAAACCAGTGATCAAAATCGCATCAGACCTAATTTGGGATTATATTATAGAAAAAAAGCTACCACATTGAAGTGGACCCCAAAAATTGGACAGGTTGCTAAGTTAAGAGCTGCGAAGGGCGCAACCGCAACGCAGAGGACTCAACCATGCCCAGCAAACGCAAGCTCCACACCCCGGAATTCAAGGCCAAAGTTTCCCTTGCGGCCATCCAAGAGATGAAAACAGCGAGCGAGCTAGCGAGTCACTACCAGGTTCACCCGGTCCAAATCAGCACCTGGAAAAAACAGGCCA
>JAIZWN010000241.1 GCA_020443945.1 Candidatus Thiosymbion ectosymbiont of Robbea hypermnestra
CTCAGGGGCGGTCGAAGAGCCAACCCAGTGGTGGCGCTTGGTACGGCGTCCTTAACCGGATCGAAGTGAAGCCATTGATCCCCCCTCTCCCTGCCACCCCTCTCCCGCCAGGGGCGAGGGGCTTTGGGCCGTAGCCAGCCTGGTAGAACCGGGGCTGACCTGGACCGCGCGGCATGGTTTGAGTTTTTAGACAGCCTCTAAATCAGCTGGAACGCTTTGTGGATTCGGGACTGCAAAGGGATACTCAAGTATCCGCGTAAGGTGCGGGGAATCCTAACCCCAAGAGGATACGCCTTTCCAGCCCTTCCATTTCCGTCGCCTCGGCGGTGTCCGAATGGTCGTAACCCAGGAGATGCAGCACCCCATGGACCACCAGGTGGGCCCAGTGGGCCTCGACCGGCTTGCCTTGCTCTCGGGCCTCGCGGACCACCAGCGGGGCGCAGATCGCCAGATCTCCCAGCAGATCAGAATCCGTCACGCCCGGTAAGGGATCGCAGGGAAAAGACAACACATTCGTCGCCCCATGCCGGTCGCGGAAGCGCCGATTGAGCGCGGCCGCTTCGGCCTCGTCCACCAGCCGGATGCTCAGCTCCGTATTTGCCCGCCGGCCCGCCAGAGCCGCCTCCGCCCATCGACGGAATTGCCCGTATGCGGGCAGCCCCGGCGCCGTCGAGGCATTCTGAATCGCCAGTTCCAACATCATGTGGTTCGTGTCAACGGATGAAAAACCGTCGCTCGGCGTTAACCGTCGACGATCCCCGGCAGAATATTCAGGTATTGCGTGAACGCTTGTGATCGAAGGCGTCATAGGCCTCGACGATGCGTTGTACCAGGGCATGGCGCACGACGTCCCCGGCATTGAAGAAGGTGAAGCTGATCTCCTCCACATGCCGCAGAATCTCGACCGCCTGGCGCAGCCCCGAGGGCTGCCCATGGGGCAGATCCACCTGGGTAAGGTCACCGGTGACCACGGCGGTGGAGCCGAAGCCGATGCGGGTCAGAAACATCTTCATCTGCTCGGGCGTGGTGTTCTGGGCCTCGTCCAGGATGATAAAGGCGTCGTTCAGGGTGCGGCCCCGCATATAGGCCAGGGGAGCGATCTCGATCACATGACGCTCGATGAACTTATTCACCTTCTCGAAGCCGAGCATCTCATACAGGGCGTCATAGAGGGGTCGCAGATAGGGATCGACCTTCTGAGCCAGGTCTCCGGGCAGAAAGCCGAGCCGCTCCCCCGCCTCCACCGCCGGGCGCACCAGGACCAATCGGCGTACCCGGTCGGACTCCAGGGACTCCACCGCGCAGGCCACCGCCAGATAGGTCTTCCCGGTGCCGGCGGGACCGACCCCGAAGTTGATGTCGTTGCGCAGGATAGCATGCAGATACTGCTGCTGATTCGGCCCCCGCGCGCGGACCAGGGCGCGCCTGGTCTTGATGACCAGATCCGGCAAGTGGTCCTCGGCGCCGTCCGGCAGGGCATCCACCCCGGACTCCTGCAGATGCAGGTGGAGCCGCTCCGGGGTCAGGGTCTCGTCCGCGCTCGCCCGGTAGAGCGCGCGCAATACCCGGGCCCCGGCGGCCACCGACCGGCGCTCGCCGATCAGGCGGAAGACGGGGCCGCGGTTGTTGATCTCGATACCGAGCCGGGCTTCGATCTGGCGCAGATGCCGATCGCACTGCCCGCACAGGTTGGCCAAGCGCCCGTTGTCCTGCGGCAGCTCGAGATCGAGGGTTTCCGGATGAGTAGACAAAATGGTGGCAAAATAGCGGCGTGGGAGGAAGCAGCGGATGCCTCGCGCCACTCGCATCGGCTCCACGCGACTCTCAATGAAATTATAAAGAAAGATAAGAAAAAATGGATTAAAGTGAGCAAAAAGGAATATTCATCCAAATACGATAGGCACAAAACGCGGATATGGCAAGCTACTATTCGGCGTTGGTCCGACGGCGCCCGGAAAAATGCGGGGAGGCAATCTTTCCGGGTTTCCTGAAGCCGGCCAGCACAGCTTGAAGTCGCCCCCATCAACCATTCAAATCCAACCTTCCATCATGAATGAGAATACCAAGGACGCCAAACTCATCATTCTCGACCGAGACGGCGTTATCAACCAGGACTCCGACGACTACATCAAAAGCGTAGAGGAGTGGATCCCCATTCCGGGCAGCCTGGAGGCAATCGCCCGCCTGAACCATGCGGGGTATCGGGTCATCGTAGCGACAAACCAATCCGGCCTGGGCCGCGGTTACTTCGATATCGATACCCTCAACGCGATACACAACAGGATGCAACAGAAGCTTGCGGCACTCGGCGCGCAGATAGAGGCCATCTTCCTCTGCCCCCACACCCCCAACACCCATTGCCGCTGCCGGAAACCCCTTCCCGGCCTGCTCGAGGATATCGCGGAGCGGCTACGAACCGACCTGACGGGAATACCGATGATCGGCGATTCACTTAAGGACATTCAGGTGGCAACCGCAGTCGGCGCCTCGCCCTCGCTCGTTCTTACCGGAAAAGGCCAATCAGCTGCCGAAAAACACAGGGATGACCTGACCGGTGTACCTATCTACCAAGACCTTTCCACCGCCGTAGACGCACTTCTGGCCGGTTGATCCGTAATGATGACTACACTCAGGTCGGTTCTGCATCTGTTCTTCTTGTCGGTCACCGTCATTTTCTATGCCCTGCCCCTCAGCACCCTCGGGTGGCTCCTACCCTACCGATGGATTGCAAAGGTCGGCCGGCACTGGGGAAAGATCAATCTTCGCGCACTGGAGCTGATCTGCAGGCTCGGTTACCAGGTACAGGGTGAGGAAAACCTGCCATCGTCCAGCTGCATTGTCATCTGCAAGCACCAGTCGGCCTGGGAGAGCATCGCATTACAGGTGCTTCTACCACCGGAGCACACCTGGATATTGAAACGGGAATTACTATGGATACCCTTCTTCGGATGGGCGCTTGCGGTCTATCGACCAATCGCAATCGATCGCGGCAATGCCTATCGCTCGGTTCGAAAATTGCTCGATCGCGGCAAGTACTGGCTGGATAAGGGGCGCTGGGTCGTCATCTTCCCGGAAGGCACACGGGTAGCCGCGGGGAAAAGAAAACCCTACCAAAAAGGCGGCGCCACGCTGGCGCAAAAAACGGGCTACCCGATACTCCCGATTGCCCACAACGCGGGAGTATTCTGGCGTCGCAGGGATTTCAGGAAACGCCCGGGAAAAATCACCCTGGTGATCGGAAAACCATTGGACCCCACGGGGCTTTCCTCGGACGAGATCCATCGGCGCGTCGAGGAATGGATCGAGGGAACCGTAGCAAAGCTCCCTTGCGAACGCGAATAATCGTTCTTCAGGTATCAGCGACTATGGCACAGTACATCTTCACCATGAATCGGGTCGGTAAGCTGGTGCCGCCCAAGCGCTTCATCCTGCGCGACATCTCCCTGTCCTTCTTTCCCGGCGCCAAGATCGGCGTGCTCGGGCTCAACGGCGCGGGCAAATCCAGCCTGTTGCGCATCATGGCCGGGATCGACACCGAGATCGAGGGCGAGGCCCGGCCCCAGCCCGGCATCAAGGTCGGCTACCTGCCCCAGGAGCCCCGGCTCGATGAGACCACAGACATGCGCGGCAACCTGGAAACGGCCCTCGGCCACATCAAGCAGGCCCTAGGAACGCCTGGACGCCGTATATGCCGCCTATGCGGAGGCCGACGCGGACTTCGACGCCCTGGCCAAGGAGCAGGCGGAGCTCGAAGACCTGATCCAGGCCACCGACGGCCACAACCTGGAACGCACCCTGGAGGTAGCCGCCGATGCCCTGCGCCTGCCGCCCTGGGAAGCGGACGTGAGCCGGCTCTCCGGGGGCGAACGGCGGCGCGTGGCCCTGTGCCGACTGCTGCTGGAAAAGCCCGACATGCTGTTGCTGGACGAACCCACCAACCACCTGGACGCCGAATCCGTGGCCTGGCTGGAGCGCTTCCTGCACGAATATCCGGGCACCGTGGTGGCGGTGACCCACGACCGCTACTTCCTGGACAAGGTAGCCGGCTGGATCCTCGAGCTCGACCGTGGTCACGGCATCCCCTGGGAGGGCAACTACTCCTCCTGGCTGGAGCAGAAGGAAAAGCGCCTCGCCCTGGAGCAAAAGCAGGAGGCCGCGCGCATCCGCACCATGCAGCAGGAGCTGGCATGTGCGGGCCAACCCCAAGGGCCGCCACGCCAAGAGCAAGGCGCGCCTGGCCCGCTTCGAGGAGCTCCAGTCCGCCCGACTTCCAGGGCCGCAACGAAACCAACGAGCTCTACATCCCCCCCGGTCCGCGTCTGGGCGACCTGGTGATCGAAGCCAAAGGGCTACGCAAGGCCTACGGCGACAACCTACTCTACGAAGACCTCTCCTTCGACCTGCCCAAAGGAGGCATCGTCGGCATTATCGGACCCAACGGCGCCGGCAAGACCACCCTGTTTCGCCTCCTCACCGGTCAGGAACAAGCGGACGCGGGGGAGCTGCGCATCGGCGACACGGTAGAGATCGCCTGCGTGGACCAGAGCCGCGACGCCCTCGACGGCGCCAAGACCGTCTGGGAGGAAATCTCCGACGGCGCCGACAACATCCTTGTCGGGCGCTACGAAATGCCCTCGCGGGCCTACTGCAGCCGCTTCAACTTCAAGGGCACGGACCAGCAGAAACGCATCGGCGACCTCTCCGGCGGCGAGCGCAACCGGGTCCATCTGGCAAAGCTGCTCAAGCGCGGCGGCAACCTATTGCTGCTCGACGAGCCCACCAACGACCTGGACGTAGAGACCCTGCGGGCGCTCGAAGAGGCCCTGCTCGCCTTTCCGGGCTGTGCCCTGGTCATCAGCCACGACCGCTGGTTCCTGGATCGCATCGCCACCCACATCCTGGCCTTCGAGGGCGACTCCCAGGCGACCTGGTTCGAGGGCAACTACGCGGACTACGAGGCGGACCGCCGTCGCCGGCTGGGAGACGCGGCGGACCAACCCCACCGCATCAAATACCGCCAGCTTTCCGGCTGACCCGACCCGGCCCTCCAAATCGGCGGCTACTTGCGGCGGCAAAAAACCAATCGTCGGCGCCGGCTATCAAGACCCCGGCGGGTCGGACACCTCGGAGACAATCCCGATCATGGTCGTAAACCGACGCCAGGGCCAGCCGCCGTAACGACGCAGCTTGGGGGCATACATGGCGGAGATATTCCCATCCAGGTAAAGGGCATCGGGACACTGGAGCCGGTCCCGGAACAGGGTGCCGAAATCGTGGAAATTCACCGGTTCATCGGAGATGGCGAAAACCACGCGCCCCTCCCGGTCGATGCCCACCCCGTTGCGAATGTACTTGCTGTGATAGCCCGCGATAAAGCGGGGATGCAGGCGTCCTCCAATCACCAGCATAGGTCCTGACTGGATGGCGTTGATTACCCGACCCCGCGGTTGGTAATCCCCGGTCTCGACCACCCGCGCGCCTGCCTCCGTGATATAAAAGACGCCATTGGGCAAGAGAAAGAAATTCCCCCCGCCCGTTTCGCGCGTGAGTCGGTAATAGCGCCTTCCGTTCTCGATATACAAACCGAGCGGCGTGAATTGCTCCGAATAGATCCCGCCATTCACGGCGAAGAGCAATTTGCGCCCCTGGGTCGCCAGGGCATGGCGCAGGGCATGGATACTGCCGTAAGGAGTGCCATCCTCGCGTTTCCAGAAAAAGCGCAACCGCTGCTCCTCACCCTTGGCCAGCCGATAGACATCGAACCCCGATCCCTGATGGAAAACCCGGATAGCGGTGGCGCCCAAGGTTGGACCCACGAGCATGGATAGAACAGCCGCAAGACAAAGCAACCTCGACATCCGCCCTATCCTACATCCTGAGCAGCCGAATGATAAACCGCGTCGGCAAACAACAGCTGTCGCCGAATCGGCATTGCCGACGCACTTATAAACTCGGCGAGAACCCCGCCAACCTCGCTGGAGAAACCTAGTGCCCCGTTTCACCTTATTTTTCGCTCTCAGCGCGGCGAGAAGTGGCCAGCCGCGAGGCGCGTGAGCGCAGG
>JAIZWN010000242.1 GCA_020443945.1 Candidatus Thiosymbion ectosymbiont of Robbea hypermnestra
ACCCGGAATGACGGTGCGGTGGCGCCGGCAACGCCAAGAGCCGTCCGAGACCACGGAAGCATTCTTCGTGGCTTGGTAGCTTTGTGTGAGAACAAACGTTGAACATCACACAGGATTTACCTACTACCCAACCCGCGACTTCACCCCGACCGACGGTGCTGAACAGGATGGAAGCAAGACACGCCCGGTTGACGGCCTGGGTCACAGGCATTCTGGGTGGGGAATGCCGGCTGGAACCGGCCGCGAGCGACGCCGGCTTCCGCCGCTACTGGCGGGTTCGTTCGGATGCCCGTAGCTATATCCTCATGGATGCCCCCCCGGTCGCGGAGGAGCTCGAGCGCTTCGTGCGCATCGCCGAGCGGCTGCGGGCGCTGGGCCTGAATACCCCACGGGTCCATGCCCAGGCCCCCGACCAGGGTCTCCTGCTGCTGGACGACCTGGGAACGCGGCACTACCTCGATGTCCTGAGCCGAGAGAACGTGGATCGGCTCTACGGGGATGCCCTGGCGGCCCTGGCGGTGATCCAGGCCCGCGCCGCCACCGAGGGACTGCCCCGATACGACGGCCCCTTCCTGCGCCGGGAGCTGGCGCTGTTTCGCGATTGGCTGCTGATCCGGCAATTGGGCCGACAACCCTCGCAGGCGGAGGACGCGGCCTTGGCATTCGCCTGCGACCTCCTGGTGGAGCGGGCCCTGGAGCAACCCCAGGTCTGCGTGCATCGGGACTTCCACTCGCGGAACCTGATGGTCACGCCCCCCCCGTCGCCGGGAATCCTGGACTTTCAGGACGCGGTGCAAGGACCCCTGACCTATGACCCGGTCTCCCTGCTGCGGGATTGCTACATCGCCTGGCCCCGGGAGCAGGTGGCGGACTGGGCCCTGGGCTACGCGGCGCTGGCGGTGCAGTCGGGAATCCTGCGCCCGGAGGAAGAGGCCCGGTTCATGACCTGGTTCGACCTCATGGGGGTCCAGCGCCATCTGAAAGCCAGCGGCATCTTCGCGCGCCTGAACATCCGGGACGGCAAACCCGGCTACCTGGCGGAGATCCCCCGCACCCTGGGCTATGTGCTCGAAGTCGCCCCGGCCTACCCGGAGCTGACGGCGCTCGCGGACCTGATTCGCGATCAGGTCCTTCCCGAGCTCCCGGTTGCGGAAACGCCACCCCGGATGGGCGCGGACAAGTCCCCACCGATGCGGGAAGGGTTGCAAACAGACCTCTCAAAAAAACCCGCGCAATCATCCGGGACCTGACAACTAAGAGGCTGTCTAAAAACTCAAGCCATGCCGCGCGGTCCAGGTCAGCCCCGGTCCTACCAGGTTGGCTACGGCCGAAAGCCCCTCGCCCCTGGCGGGAGAGGGGTGGCAGGGAGAGGGGGAATCAAGGGCTTCACTTCGATATGGTTAATGACTCCATACTCAAGCAAAATCAATGAGTTAGTTTTTAGACAGCCTCTAACCCGGCGGAGCGGCCGCCAACAACCAGCGGCCATCGTCTCCGGGCCGGTGGACATGCTCACTGATGGCCCGCCGCCAGCGCCGGGCCCCGGGTCGGCCCTGGAAAAGGCCAAAGAGATGTCGGGTCATGGCGTTCAGCGGCGCCCCGGCCGCCAGCTTCCTCTCCAGATAGGGAAGATAGGCCTCTAAGACCTGGCGACGATTGGGTGAAGGACCCGGATCACCGAAGAGCTCGCGATCCGCCGCCGCGAGCATCCAGGGGTCCCGGTAAGCCGCGCGGCCGATCATGACGCCATCCAATCCCGGCAGCAGGGACCGGGCCTGCGCCAGGCTGGTAATGCCGCCGTTGATAACGACGGGCAGATGGGGGAAGTCCAGCTTGAGCCGCCGCACCACATCGTAGCGCAGGGGCGGGATGTCCCGATTCTCCCTGGGGCTCAATCCCCGCAGCCAGGCCTTGCGGGCATGGACGATCAGGGCGTCGCAACCGGCCGTCGCCAGCGCCCCCACCAGGTCGCGGAGTTCCTCGTAGCCGTCCCGCTCATCGATGCCGATGCGGGTCTTGACCGTGACCGGCAGGGATACCGCATCCTTCATGGCCGCAATACAGTCGGCGACCAATGCCGGCTCGGCCATCAGGCAGGCCCCGAAGCGCCCGGACTGCACCCGGTCGGAAGGGCAGCCCAGGTTCATATCGATCTCGTCATAGCCCGCCCTCTCCCCTAAGCGGGCGCAGACGGCCATGGCCCGCGGGTCGCTGCCCCCGAGCTGGAGCGCCACCGGGTGCTCCGCGGGGTCGAAGCCCAGCAGGCGTGCAGGATCCCCATGGAGCAGGGCGCCGGTGGTCACCATCTCCGTATAGAGCAGGGTGTGCCGGCTGAGCAGGCGCAACAGATAGCGGCAGTGGCGATCGGTCCGGTCCAGCATGGGCGCGACACTGAGACGGCGATCCAAACCGGACCGGAAGGCGGGTAGTTTCATCGGTAGTTTTGTGATCTGTGATGCTTGAATCCGCAGATTACGCCGATTCTCGCCGATGAAAACATGCGGTAATCCGTGA
>JAIZWN010000243.1 GCA_020443945.1 Candidatus Thiosymbion ectosymbiont of Robbea hypermnestra
ATAGGACAGGATTCACAGGATTTTCAAGATTAACAGGATTATTTTTTGTGGGTTCTGAACGTTCGCCGCACGGTGACGCTGTGTCCAGAATTGACCAGTAGTCCGCTGTCGATTCCCGTTGCGACCAAGTCATTGACCAACTGAGAATCCCGGAAACAACAAAGTTAGAACACTACCGCTTACTTTATGCCTCGGTGCCGGCTCGCTATTGGGCCGGCTGGTCATGCCGCTGGCTACCTGGACTACAAACGGCACGCGAGGTGCTACACTTGGTTCATGGTGCCGATTCCGTGGAATCCGGGAAGGAACGCGCTTTTGAATGCTCAAGGAGGGGTTTCTTTTTCGGAGGCTATATGGGCCTGAGCATGAAATTCAACCTGGTGCTGATCCCGATTTCAGCACTGGGTATCTGGTTATCCGGCTATTCCACATATAGACTTCTGGAGCAGAACGCACGCGAGGAAGCCCTGTTAAATGCCAGGATTATGATGGAAATGGCGCAGTCTATCCGTCGCTATACCGTCAAGGAGGTCAGACCCTTGCTGACCTCGCAGATGAAACATTCCTTTCTGCCACAGGCCGTATCGGCCTACGCGGCAACCAAGGCTTTCGAGGGGATACGCCGGGCCTACCCGGAGTATACCTATAAGGAGGCGACCCTGAATCCCTCCAACCCAATCAATCGTGCCCTGGATTGGGAAGCGGACGCAATCCGGTATTTTCGCCGGAATCCGGACGAATCGGAGTTTTCCGGCGTGCGCAATGCCCTGACCGGGAATATGTTGTTTATCGCCCGGCCCATCCAGGTCAAGAATCCGGACTGTCTGACCTGTCACAGCACACCGACCGAGGCCCCCGCTAAGATGATCGCCAAATATGGTGATGATAACGGCTTTGGCTGGCAGCTCGATGAAGTCGTCGGGGCACAGGTGGTTTCGATACCCACGGCGGTCCCCCTCGATAGGGCCTACCACACATTCTTGTCATTCATGAGTGGGTTGATCGGATTGTTCCTGGTACTCGTCTCGGTCGGCAATCTGATGCTGTATTTTATTGTGATCAGACCGGTCAATCGGATGACAGAGATGGCGGATCGGATGAGCAAGGGTGAGGATACCCCTGGGGTGGAGGTGCGTGGCAATGACCAGATCGCCTCTCTCGGTCGCTCATTCAACCGGATGCGATTGAGTATCAGTAGTGCCATGCGGTTATTGGAACAGACCATGGATGATGAAAAACCGACCAACCGTTCGGCCCCCCCGGCCACTCTGGATGGAAACGAGGAAGCATCTCGTATAAAGGCGCCTTGAAAAGCTCAAGGTCCCCTAGTGCCTCGTTTCCCTTTAGATTGGGGGTAACTCGCGTAGGATGCGGGGCAAGTGAAATGAACCGCATCAGTGAACCGATACGCAGTCGATGCGGTTCGCTTCGCTCACTGCCCATCCTACGGGAGCTACCTGAAATAGAAAC
>JAIZWN010000244.1 GCA_020443945.1 Candidatus Thiosymbion ectosymbiont of Robbea hypermnestra
ACCTTTTCCAAATTTAGGCGAAAAATTTTTTTTTACCAGCCTATGCTATGCAAGCAGGTGTACTCGTAGAATTGGGTATAAAACATCATCAAATGAATAAAGCAAGCACCTATGCTTCACAAAGTTCAACTACGAGTACTAAGCTAAATGTCACTGATAGCGAAATCAGATTCTAGCAGTTTGGTGGTGTCCAGTTAACGAAACAGGCACAGAGGGACGGGCTTACCATGCTTTCTAAGGCTATTATAAAGCAATCTAAAACCATAATTATTACTTTTTAACACAATTACCGACTTGGTCCGTATATAGGGCCCCGGGGGCCTATATTGCACTAATGGCGATTTGGGGGCTTATATTCGGGGGGCTTATACACGGCCATTTACCGTATATCGATTTCGAGAATTTTGTAAGAAAAAACAAGCTATAAAGAGAAAGAGATGGATGGCGGGCCAACCTACTCCCTTCACCAGCCCACTCACACTGGGATCCAACTTGGTAGGTGTATAGATGATGGCTCCTTGGTAATCATCTAGCAAGACCTTAGTTTGTCCAGTCCAAGACCTCAGTTCGTCCAGTTCCTTCCAGAAAGCTCTGCACTCCTCCAGTCTGGTCTCCAGGGTAGCGAGCCGTTTTTGCAGCACTGGTTTCATCTGGAATATACACACCTTGCTGTAAGGTAACACTGAAGCCCCAAATACAGTAATTGCCCAAGAAGTATTTAACACAATGAAGACATAACAGTTTATGTTAAACTTCCAGCCTGGGGCATCGACTAGGTACATGTGTAATACTATACCGCAAGGTGCTGTTTTCAGTCAAACAAGCAGAAATTCAATATTATTATCTTTAACAACTTATAATCACGACAATTTTCAAACATTAACTTAATCCTGCAAGTTCATAGCACGAGATCACGTCATATTGCAGACATGGACACGGGGGGGGCCTTCGTTTCCCCGAACCGTCCCGGAAATTTCTTAAGGTGCCCCGAGCCATCGGAAGCGATTATACTGGGAACC
>JAIZWN010000245.1 GCA_020443945.1 Candidatus Thiosymbion ectosymbiont of Robbea hypermnestra
ACGGCCAACGGGCGCCTTACCCATGACCCACGATCCCTTTGTGGCTTGGTGTCTTTGTGTGAGAATTGAGAACATCCTCTAGACCCACCGAACAATCATCACACATGAGATTACTTGCCGCTTTTTCCGCTTCCGCGCAACCATCCGTGCGTGGCTGGATCTTTCTCCTGACCTCCTGCCTTCTGATCGCGTGGCTCGGGCCGGCGCAGGCATCTTCCTGGACCGGCACCCTTCAGGACGGCAGCGTGCTGAAGGTGGACCCGGACTCCCACCGCGCCATGCGCTATTACAAGGGCGGTGTGACCCCCTTGTGGGACGGCGCCCATCGGCTCGAAGACGGCTCGGTGGTCATTGTCCGCGACGGCCAGGCGGTACCCACCGCGTCGATGCTGCACCACTGGGAGGGGGAGCCCGGCTCCGAGCCGAGTCTGCGCATGCGTTTCTGCGACCGGCTCGTGCGCAAGGTCTGTGGCTTCCGCGACGAGTGTTCCCAAAGCCAGGCCTGCATCCTGGCCCGCCAGCTATTGGGCATGGAGCGCGAGCAACAACGCCGGGCGCCCATCGGCGCCGGCTCCCGGCCGCGAACCGCGTCGGGCGACGAATGTCGGGCGGCCCTCTCGAACCCGACCTTCCCGGTCTGTAGCTCCGCCACGCCGGGGTCGGAGCAAACGGCCTGTAAGCAGCTGGTGGACAAGGTCTGTGGCGATGCGGACCAATGCGCGACCGGCAAGGCCTGTAATCCCGCGCGCCAACTCCTGCGGATGGAATCCGAGGAGCGACTGGAGAGCGCGGACCCGGATGCCCTGACGCCGACGGGCGCCGAATGCGAAAAGGCGATGGACAACGCCTTCTTCGCGCCCTGCGGCTAGTACCCCATGTCACCTTATTTTACATTCTCAGCGCGGCGAGAAGCGGCCAGATGCGAGGCGCGTGAGCGCAGGAATA
>JAIZWN010000246.1 GCA_020443945.1 Candidatus Thiosymbion ectosymbiont of Robbea hypermnestra
ACGGCCAACGGGCGCCTTACCCATGACCCACGATCCCTTTGTGGCTTGGTGTCTTTGTGTGAGAATTGAGAACATCCCCTAAGAAAATCCTGTTAATCCTGTCCTATTAGCACGGATCGATGGGCACGCTTCGCTTTGTGCGTTCTGTAAGCGGCGCTGGCTCGCGGGACCCTGGGGGATTGCCTGGGGCTCTAAACCGGCTTGTCGGGCGCTGGCTTTGCCTATCCTACGGGCGTTGCCCGACTCAGGGGTCACGGGTCAAGACCTGACCCCATTTCTCGCGCGGAGGCCATATTGATGGTGCTAAAGCGGATCTTTTCGGTACTCTTTTCGGTGCTGTTGTGGGCCGCGTTGGTGGTCGGTTCCGGCGCTGTTTCGGCCCGAGAGGGGAGCTTGGATTCCTGGTACGACCAGCTGGCAAACGGCGCCGAGCCACGGGCCGTCGCGGCGCGGTTTCCCGCCCGGTCGATGACGGACTTGAGATCGCTCAATGCCCTGCGGTTGCGTTTGAAGGCCGATGACAAGGGGGCCACCGCGCGGACCTTCTTCGCCGCATTGGCCGAGCGCGAGCCGAGCGACGCGGTGCTGCTGAACCTCAGTCTCACCTATGTGGATCAAATGGCGGGGAAGAATCTGCTGCGCCAGGGGTATCTCTCGACGCGCTCGCAACGCACCGTGGAGAGGATTATCGAGCGCGACGCCGATCACTGGGTCGCCTGGTATATCCGCGGCCTCAACAATCTCTACTGGCCGGATTGGTTCCGCAAGGCGCCGCTTGCCCGCGAGTATCTGACCGAGGCCGTCGCTATCCACCAGCGCCTGTCCCCGAGCGAACAAGGCGAGAACGATCGGTATGCCTTGGGCTATCTGGCCCTGGGGGATGCCTATGCGCTGCTGGACGAGCCGGCCGAGGCACGGCGGGCATGGACCGATGGCCTGCGTTTTTATCCCTACGTCACCGCCCTGCGTGAGCGTTCAGGCGTGGCCGACGGCGAGCTCCACGCCGCGGTGCGCGACCTGCGGGATGCCAATAAGCCGATCGATACCGATCTTGCGTTTATGTGGAGCCATCGCTCGGCGCCCTTCGAGATCGTCCTGACCGGCGGCACCCTGTTCGGTCCCGGCCCGCTCGAGGATCAGCCCTTGCATCCCGGTGGGCTGGTGGATCTGCGTCTGGGCGGGGCCCTGACCGGATTTATACCGGCGTTCAATAATGGACCCGAGGAGCCGAATCTCCCCGGCGAGCTCCGCCAGGGAAAGGTCGTGGATGGCCTGCTGTCCGATGGCACCGAGGCCAACGAAAAGGTAGACGTGGGGTTCGTCCGTCTGATGGACGGCAGGTTCAATCTCTTCCTGGCCGCGATCCAGGACGGGCCCAACGCGGGCAAGGTCAATTTTTTTCTCGATAGCGGTTGGCACTGGACCATTCGCGACGACATCGGCATCGACCCCGGATTTCCGGTCGGCGTCGTCAAGTTCAACGAGTTCGTCTTCTCTACCGGCCCCCGCGTCCTTCCGCTCTCCCGTCAGACGGAGGCCGGCGCCCCGGCCGGCATGGATCGGGCCGGTAGCCTCGAGAGCGGCGGGGTGGCGCCGGGGGCATTGGGGGACGACGATTTCGACGGGAAGCTGGATGGGACATTCAACGCGATCGGGCGGTTTCCCTACGATTCCGTGATTTTGCCCGGCGCTCCATTCGCGCAGACCCGCGTCTTCGAGACCGATATTCCGGTCACGTCCGGGCAGGCGGCGTTGCTGACGGTTGCCAACGGCCTGAGTTACTTGCGTCTCGCCTTCGATGTCCAGGGACGACAACCCGCGCTCGCCGAGGCACTGCGCGAGACCTTTCGCGCGCGCATGGGCGTCGCCCTGCGCCATGCCGAAGATGCCTCCCCGCCGGGGGCCTCTCTGTCGGATAGGGCACATGCAACGATGGCTCGGCTCGGTAGTCTCACATCCAGGATGGACGAGACCATGCTGTGCGAGGGTTGGCGGATGTTGCGGGATGCAATGCCGGAAAACGGCCTGTACCGACGGGGTTTTGATGGAACCGGAGTCGAGGTATGTTCGCGATGAAGTGCTCCCGTTTTGTGCTGGCCGGCATCCTCGGCGTTTTCTCGGTTGCCGTAAGCGCCGGTACGGGACCGCGTTTCGAGGATGTCGCGCAGAAAGCAGGAACGGTGTTCAGCCACGCCCGCGCGCGCTTCCATCCCAGCGTCCAGCCGATCATGCCGTGGCTCACCGCCGGCGGGGCGGGCGTGGCCGTCGGCGATTATGACCGCGACGGGCTGGATGATATCTATGTCGTCACCAGTCGAGAGGACGCCCCCAACGCCTTGTTCCGTAACAAAGGCGATTTCCAATTCGAGAATGTTGCCGCCGAGCTCGGGGTCGCCGATGTCAATGGCGAGGAGACGGGGACCTCCGGCCATGCCATCTGGTTCGATTATGACGGCGACGGTTGGCTCGATCTGTTGCTCGTGCGTTTCGGTCAGCTCGGTCTCTTTCGTAATGTCCAAGGTCGTGCCTTTGAAGAAAAGACCCGGGAAGCCGGGTTATCGAAGCTGCTGAACTCATTGGCCGCCGCCGCTTTCGATTACGACCGGGACGGCGACCTGGATCTCTACCTCGGCGGCTATTTCCCTGAAAAGGACTTCAACCGCCTGCCGGATACCAAGGTGCTGTTCGATAGCTGGGAGACGGCGAAAAACGGCGGACCCAACTATCTCTTCCGCAATAACGGCGACGGCACCTTCACGGACGTGACGGCGGCCGCGGGGGTCGAGGATACGGGGTGGAGCATGGCCGTCGGTCATGGCGACCTGGACAACGACGGCTGGCAAGACCTGTACGTGGCGAACGACTTCGGCGGCGATACGGTGTTCCGCAACCAGGGCGACGGGACCTTCGCCGATGTGACCCGGTCGGTGATCGGCATCGATACCAAGAAGGGCATGAACGCCGAGATCGCCGACTATAACAACGATGGGCTCCTGGATATCTATGTCACCAACATGACCGAGCCCTATCTGCACGAGTGCAACATGCTGTGGGAGAACCAGGGGGAATTTCGCTTTTCCGATGTCTCGACCGAGACCGGCTCCTGCGATACGGGATGGGGCTGGGGCGCGAAGTTCTTCGACGCCGACAACGATGGCCTGCAGGACCTGTATGTGGCCAATGGCTTCATCTCGGCCGGCGCCGAGGACTATATGCACAAGCTCCTCGACTTTGTGTTCGAGGAAGGCATCGACCTGCGCGACGCGACTCAGTGGCCGGATATGGCCGGCTACTCGATGGCCGGTTACGAACGCAATTACTTCCTGCACCAAAGGTTCGGTACCTTCGTATCGGTGGGCGCCGCGGCTGGCGTAGACGATGAGGGTGACGCCCGCGGCGTGGCCACCGCCGATTTCGATCTGGACGGCCGCATGGATTTCGCGGTCACGAATGTCGCCGGGCCATTGCGTCTGTTCCGCAATGTGACCGAGCCGACGGGCGGCTGGGTCGGCTTCGTCCTGCGCCAGGCGACCGCCAACCCATTTGCCGTGGGCGGGCGGATCGCCATCGAGGCCGGTGGCGAGCGGATGCTGCGCGAGGTGGCCGTCGGCACCGGCTTCAATTCCCAGAGCACGCTCGGCGCCCACTTCGGGCTCGGTCGCGCGGATAAGATCGACAAGGTGACGGTGACCTGGCCCGACGGCGTAAGCGAGACCCTCGAGCCGCCAGCCCCCGGGGCCTGGTATGTGCTGGAGCGGGGCGAGGGGTTGCGCGCCTTGGCGGCGGGTCGCGCGCGCCCGCCCCGGGATGCGCGCCGGGATGTACCGCAAGACGAAGGATTCGTGGATGTCGCGAAGGCCGCGGGGGTCGCCTTGCCCCATATTCCGGCGGTCTTCGACGCCAGGCTCGGGCACATCATGGACATGATCGCCGCCGGGGCGGCGGGGGCGGCGGTGGGTGACTATGATCGCGACGGGGACCTCGATATCTTCGTCAACAACGCCCGCACCGGGGAGCCCAACTATCTCTGGCGTAACGAAGGCGGGATGCGCTTCGTCGATCAGGCCAAAGAGGCAGGCGTCGCGGACCTCAACCGCGCCGACTCCACGTCCGCCGGCGGCATCTTCTTCGACTATGACGGCGACGGGTGGAAGGATCTGTTCGTCTTTCAGATGGGCGTCAGCCGTTTGCTGCGTAACCGCGGCGATGGGACATTCGAGGACGCCACAGAGCGGGCCGGGATCGGGGGTCTGTACCGCAATACCCTGTCGGCAATCGCCTTCGACGCCGACCGCGACGGCGATGTCGACCTCTATCTCGGCGCCTACTTCCCCGACCGTAACATGTTCGCCCTGAGCGACGATCGGGTCATGCATGATAGCTGGGAGACCGCCAGGAACGGCGGCGGCAATGTCTATCTGCGCAACAACGGCGATGGCACCTTCCGCGAGGCTACCGAGGAGGCGGGTCTGGCCGACACCGGCTGGACCATGGCCGTGGGCCACGGAGACATCGACGGCGACGGTTGGCAGGACATCTACGTCGCCAACGATTACGGCAGCGACACCCTGTTCCGAAACAACGGCGACGGCGCCTTCTCGAACGTCACCCGCGATGCCCTCGGCATCGATACCAAGAAGGGCATGAACGCGGAATTCGGCGATATCGACGGCGACGGCCACCTGGATATCTACGTCACCAACGTAACCGAGGGGTTCCTGCACGAATGCAACATGTTGTGGCGCAACAATGGGAGCGGCGGCTTCGTGGACATCAGCCAGGAAATGGGCGTCTGCGACGGCGGCTGGGCCTGGGGCGCCAAATTCTTCGACCAGGAGAACGACGGCGATCTGGACCTTTACGTCGCCAACGGCTTCTTCCGCGGGGAGCGCGGGGACTACCTCGACATCCTGCTGCCGGCGCTATGGAAGGAAGATGGCGAGGACCCCTCGGCCGCGGCCAAGTGGCCCCCACTCATGGGTCGGGGTATCGCCCAGCAGGAGCGCAATGTCCTGTTCGTCAACGAGAGTGGGACGGGTTTCCGGCGCGTCGACGAGGGGCCGCTGGCGATTCCCTCGGAGTCCCGCGGGGTGTTCACCGGTGATTTCGACAACGACGGTCGCATCGACCTGTTCGTGACCAACAACGATGCCCCCCCGAACCTCTTCCATAACCGCTCCGCCGACGAAAACGCCTGGCTGTCGCTGGAACTCACGGGCCGCGCCCCCAACACCGATGCGGTAGGCGCGCGGGCGACCATCGTCACCCCGCTGGGGACGCTGGTCCGCGAGGTGAACATCGGCAACGGCTTCGCCGGCGGCTCGAGCCCGCGGCTGCATTTCGGGCTCGGCAAGGTGACAGCGGTCGACGAGGTGCGAATCCAATGGCCGGACGGCGAAGTGACCCGGCTCGAATCGCCGGCGCTCAATCGTATCCTCCGCGTGGAACAGGAACCCGCCGTGCAAAAGCGCGCGCAACCGAGCACCTCCGCGTTTCGCGATGTCACCGCGGCGGCGGGTCTTAAGTTCCGCCACTTCGGGCCGGTGGTCGACGAAAAGCTGCGCAACCTCGGGCCCTGGTTCACCGCGCTGGGCGCCGGCGGATCGGTCGGCGACGTGAACAAAGACGGCCTGCTCGACCTCTATCTCACCAACAGCCTGAAGGACGTGCCCAACGCCCTGTTCCTCAACCAAGGCAGAATGAAATTCGAGAACCTGGCGGACCGCTACGGCGTCGCCGATGTCAACCGGTCCCCCAACTTCTCCATGATGAGCCTGTTTGCCGACTTCGATGGGGACGGTTGGGACGATCTGCTGATCGTCCGCTTCGGCGAGAGCCTCATGATGCGCAACATCGCCGGTGAGCGGTTCGAGGTCGTCCCAGGCGCCCTCGAGGCGTCGCCCAAACCGCGTAACCCGGTGGCCGCCGTAGCCTTCGATTACGACCGGGACGGCGACCTCGATCTCTATCTGGGCTCCTATTTCCCGGACGTCGATCTCACCGACGTGGCCGGCAACACCAACCTGCTCCACGAGAGCTGGGAGGCCGCCCGCAACGGCGGCACCAACTTTTTGCTGGAGAACCAAGGCGACTTCCGGTTTGTCGACCGCACCCAGGCCGCCGGGCTGACGGAGACCGGTTGGACCCTGGCCATCGGTACCGGGGACCTCGACAAGGACGGATGGATCGACCTCTATATCGCCAACGACTTCGGCACCGACAAGGTTTACCGTAACAAGGGCGACGGCACCTTCGAGGATATCTCCCGCGACGCCATCGGTATCGACACCAAAAAAGGGATGAACGCCGAACTGGGAGACTTCGACAACGACGGCTTCCTCGACATCTACGTCACCAACATCACCGAGCCCTATCTGCACGAATGCAACATGCTCTGGCGCAACAACGGCGACGGCAGCTTTGCGGACATATCCTCGGCGCTCGGCACCTGCGACACCCGTTGGGGCTGGGGGGCCAAATTCATCGACTACGACGCCGATGGCTTCCAGGACCTCTACGTCCTCAACGGCTTCATCTCGGGGGGCAGCAAGGACTACATCGACATCCTGATGCCCATCATGCTCGACAGCGACGTCAACCTGTCGGACACCATGAATTGGCCGCCCCTCGGTGACATGAGCTTCTCCGGGTACGAGCGCAACGTCTTATTCCGCAATATCGGCGGCTTCTCGTTCGAGGACGTCAGCGCCGCGAACGGCGTCGATATCGAACGCGACGGGCGCGGCCTTATCGTGGCCGACCTCGACAACGACAGCGACCAGGACATGGTGGTGTTGAATGCCAACCAGCCCGCGGTACTGCTGGAGAACGTCCATCCGAACCCAGGCGCCCGCATCACCATCGAGCTGGAAGGCGCCAAGAGCAACCGCAACGCCTACGGGACTCGGGTCACCGCCTTTACCCCGGACGGCCTCTTCTACCGGGAGACCAATGCCGGCAACGGCTTCCAGTCCCAGAGCACGCCCCTGGTACACATCGGGCTCGGCGCCGCCGAGAAGGTAGACGAGCTCGAGGTACTCTGGCCCTCCGGCCGGCGCCAGCTATTCCAGGACGTGGCAACCGGTCGCCGCTACTTCCTGCGCGAGGGCGAACCCATCCGCGACTGGGTCCCGCCCGACGCGCGGGAAACAGCCGAGTCACGGGCGAGGTGAAACCACCACGAGGCTTTTAAATGACTGGAATTCTAATGAGAGTTGCGGTTGCGTGCGAACCCTCGTCCAAGGTTCCAAGGCTCTTTATGGATTCCAGACTGCTTTGCCGTGGCCGCGGAGACCTCTTGTTTCGCGCTGCCGAACCGTTCGCTGCCTTCACTCCCCCGCGTTACACGGCGGTCTTGCCGGAAGTGTAGGATGTGGTGAGCGCGGTATAGCGTAGCAGGATTACACCAATCTCGACCGCGAACCGCATCGATGAGCCGGAAGCCAAAGATGCGGTTCGCGCCGGTCGCTTCGCTCCCGGCGCTCACCACATCCTACGGCTCCATGCCGGGGGGGAGGAGAGATCAGTCCAGAATCCATAAAGAGCCCTGGCTAAAAACTAACGCATTGATTTTAAAGTGGTAGGCTGGGGTGAGCTTGCGAACCCCAGCATTCGCGTTCCGTATACAAGCTGGGGTTTGTCGCCCCTGTCGGGGCGACCTCACCCCAGCCTACCGGAAGAAGCCAGAGAGGGTAGTCCTAAAATCTGTAGGATGGGGCGCGAGACCACGCTAGGCTTTGCCTGTCCTATCATCCTATAGATCACA
>JAIZWN010000247.1 GCA_020443945.1 Candidatus Thiosymbion ectosymbiont of Robbea hypermnestra
CGCGAGCTTGAAATAGGACTGGCTATTCCTGCGCTCACGCGCCTCGCATCTGGCCGCTTCTCGCCGCGCTGAGAGCGTAAAATAGGGTGAAATGGGGTACCAGCCTGCAACCCGGAAGAGAGGGATTTCCTGTTCTGGGTAGTGGGTGAATCCTGTGTGATGTTCAAGGTTTTTTCTCACACAAGGGGACCTTGAATTTTTCAAGGTGCCCTTTCATCCTGGTCTTTCTTAGTGGCTTGGTGTCTTGGTGTGATGTTCGACGTGACTCAGGTAGACACCTGAATCACTTGAAAATTTACCACTCCCCGTGGTTTTTGTTTCCAGGATTTGCAGGCGGCTGGAATAGGTAGCTGACGATGCCGATGGTCGTGATCGAGGATCTTGTCTCCTTGCGGCGGTGCCTGGCTCCGTGGCGGCGTAGCGGCCGGTCCATCGCCCTGGTGCCCACGATGGGCAACCTCCATGCCGGCCATCTGGCCCTGGTGCGGGAGGCGCGCGGGGTGGCGGACCATACCCTGGTCAGTATCTTCGTCAATCCCCTGCAATTCGGGCCCTCCGAGGATTTCGGGTCCTATCCCCGAACCCTGGCGCAGGACCGTGCGTCGCTGGCGGCCGAGGGCGCGGATTTGCTCTTCGCCCCTCCGGTGCGGACCGTCTATCCCCACGGGTATCGGGAACAGACCCGCGTGGAGGTGCCGGGGCTTTCGGATATCCTGTGCGGCGCCAGTCGGCCGGGGCACTTCGTCGGGGTGGCGACGGTGGTATGTAAGCTCCTGAATATGGCGCAGCCGGATGTCGTGATCTTCGGCGAGAAGGACTTTCAGCAGCTGCTGGTGATTCGGCGCATGGTCGAGGATTTGTGTCTGCCGGTCGAGGTGCGGGGCCTGGCCACGGTGCGCGAGCCGGACGGCCTGGCAATGAGCTCGCGCAACGGCTATTTATCCCCGGCGGAGCGCGCACGCGCCCCGGCGCTGTATCGGGCCTTGTGCCGGGCCGGCGATGGCCTGCGCGCGGGGCTGACCGCCGGCGAGGTGGAGTCCGAGGGAGCGAAGGCGTTGGCGGACGACGGACTGGGGCCGGATTACTTCCGCGTTTGCCGGGCGTCGGACCTGCAAGCGGTAACGACCGGGGATCGGGAACTGGTCGTGCTGGCGGCCGCCTATCTGGGCAAGGCCCGACTCATCGACAACCTGCGTGTTTCACTCACCCCCTACAACCCCGTTGCGACAGTGGAGAAAGTAGATTAGAGTACGCTATCCCCTTAAAGGGCACCTTGGAAAATCGGTAGTGCTCACTTGGACCTCGGGTCCGCCCATAGGTAGTTGGTCATGCAACTGACATTGTTGAAATGCAAGCTGCACCAGGCCCGCGTTACCCACGCGGAGCTCGAGTACGAAGGTTCCTGCGCCATCGACGAGACCTTGATGGAAACCGCCGGAATTCGCGAATACGAACAGATCCACATCTATAACCTTGCCAACGGCGAGCGGTTCACCACCTACGCCATTCGGGCCGAAGCGGGCTCGCGCGTGATTTCCGTGAACGGCGCCGCCGCTCACAAGGCATCTCCCGGAGATCGCCTCATCATCTGTACCTATGCCGCCATGAGCGAGGCCGAGGCCGACGCCTTCGAGCCCAACCTCGTGTACCTCGACGAGCGCAATCGCATCCTGCGGACGGGTTGTCGAATTCCCGCCCAGGCGGCCTGAGCGGCCCGGCAGAGGAGCGGAGCATCATGTCGTCAGTCGATCGGACCCCCGAGTGGCGGGCCCTGCGGGCGCATTGGGACGAGCTGTCCGGGGTTCGGATGCAGGACCTCTTCGCCCGGGACCCGACGCGACCGGAGCGGATGTCGTTGCGGGCCGCCCACATCTTCGCGGATTACTCCAAAAACCTGCTTACCGACAAGACGCTGGAACTGTTGCTCGCGCTCGCCGCGGCGGTGGACCTGCCCGGCGCGATTCGCCGCATGTTCGCCGGTGAGCGCATCAACAATACCGAAGACCGGGCCGTGCTGCATATCGCCCTGCGTAACCGCTCCGACCGGCCCATCCTGGTGGACGGCGAGGATGTGATGCCCGGCGTCAACGAGGTACTGCGACGCCTGGAGGGCTTCGTCGCCGCGGTGCGCGGTGGCGATTGGAAAGGCTTCACGGGCAAGCGCATCACCGACGTGGTCAACATCGGTATCGGCGGCTCCAATCTCGGGCCGCTGATGGTCTGCGAGGCCCTGCGTCCTTACCAATCCGAGGACCTGCGGGTGCATTTCGTCTCCAATGTGGACGGCGCCCACCTGGCCGAGACGGTCCGCACCCTCGACCCCGCGACTACCCTGTTCGTGGTCGCCTCCAAGACCTTCACCACCCTGGAGACCATGACGAACGCCGAGAGCGCCAGGGCTTGGCTGGTAAAGGCCCTGGGCAGCGAGGCGGCGGTCGCCAGCCACTTCGTCGCGGTGTCCACCAATGAAGCCAAGGTCGTCGCCTTCGGGATCGACCCGAACAACATGTTCGGCTTCTGGGACTGGGTCGGCGGGCGCTATTCCCTGTGGTCGGCAATCGGATTGCCCATTGCGTTGGCGGTCGGCATGGACCGTTTCGTCGCGCTCCTGGAAGGCGCCCACGCCATGGACGAGCACTTCCGGTCCGCGGCCCTGGGCGAAAACCTACCGGCCATTCTGGGGCTGATCGGGGTCTGGTACGCCAACTTCGCCGGCGCCCGTACCCACGCGGTCCTACCCTACGATCAATCCCTGCGTTACCTGCCGGCCTATCTCCAGCAGGGCGATATGGAGAGCAGCGGCAAAGGGGTGACGCGCACGGGGGAGCCCGTGGAATACACCACGGGCCCCGTGATTTGGGGCGAGCCCGGAACCGATGGGCAACACGCCTTCTTCCAGCTCATCCACCAGGGTACCCAGATGATCCCGGCGGACTTTATCGCCCCGATCAACAGCCACAACCCGCTCGGCGATCACCACGCCAAGCTGATGGCCAACTTCTTCGCCCAGACCGAGGCCCTGCTGCGCGGTCGTACCCAGGACGAGGCCCGGGACGAGATGCGGGCCGCCGGCATGTCGCCCGCGCGCGTCGAGGAGCTGGCCCCCCATCGCACCTTCCCCGGCAATCGCCCGACCAACACCATCCTGGTGGAACGGCTGACGCCCGAGGCCCTCGGCGCCCTGATCGCCTTCTACGAGCATCGTATCTTCACCCAGGGCGTGGTATGGGGCATCAACTCCTACGACCAATGGGGCGTCGAGCTCGGCAAGCAGCTGGCGGGGGTGATTCTGAAGGAGCTGGAAGACGGCCAGGTGAGCGCGGACCATGACACCTCTACCCAGGGACTGCTCGAATACTTCCTGCGGCATCGGGAGCCCGTGACCTGAAGCCAGGTAACCCCACGGGATGGCGGGTATCGCAGAGGGCGATACCCTCGGATGCGCGAGGCGGGCCTGGCAAATCGTATCGATTGAAACCGGACGCGGGTTCTTTGTTCATGAAAACCTACCTGTGTGTAATCTGCGGCTTTGTCTATGATGAGGCGGCGGGCCTACCGGATGAGGGCATCCCCCCGGGGACCAAGTGGGAGGATGTGCCCGTGAACTGGAGATGTCCGGAGTGCAAGGCCGAGAAGGGAGATTTCGAGATGATCGAGATATGATCCCGTATTTCGGCCTTCCACATCGGTTGGCACCTGCCGGTCCGAAATCCAGCGAAGCTTTGCCTTAAGACCACGAGGCGTGACCAACCGCACCGAAGAACCACCGAGGCAGACACGGATAAACACGGATTGT
>JAIZWN010000248.1 GCA_020443945.1 Candidatus Thiosymbion ectosymbiont of Robbea hypermnestra
CGCTCTCAGCGCGGCGAGAAGCGGCCAGATGCGAGGCGCGTGAGCGCAGGAATAGCCAGTCCTATTTCAAGCTCGCGCAACGAGGCAGATGGCTGTTTCTCGCCGCGCCCGAAGGGAGCGCCCCCAAACGCGCCCAAGCGGCGTTACCGCGCTTGGCAATAGAGTGATCCCGGCGTGCGGTGCCTTGCCTGGGCGCGTTTGGGGGGGCTCTGAGAGCGTAAAATAGGGTGAAACGGGGCACTAACCTCCCACAAAACCCGTGGGCGACAGGTATAATTCGAGAATATGGGCAGATTTCCGCCGCGAATTGTGTGATTATTATCGGATCGACGCCCGCGGGCATCCTGCGAAAATGCAAGGCGCCCGCCCGTTCAGGGTAAGGATGGCCTATTCTGTAGGATCGGGTAACCGATTGAGAATGCAGCGGAGTCGAGAAGAGTCAGGCATCACAGGTCGAGAAATCCCAGGACAGGAATTTTCCCAGGTCCCCCAAGTCGCCGCCGTTTCGGACGAGGTATGATCGTAATGAATACTCCAGAACTTTCCCCCGCGTTGCAGCAGCTCGTCGAGGCGCGGTATCACGACCCCTTCAGCTTGCTCGGTCGGCATGAAGAGCCGGGGGGGCGGGTACGGGTACGGGTGCTCCTACCCCGCGCGGAGGAAGTCAGCATCGCCGAGGGCGGCCATCAGCTAGGGCGTATCGAGGGCACGGACCTTTTCGAATGGGAGGGGGCGGCCAAACAGCTACCCAAGCGCTATCGGATCATCTGGCGCGATGACGAGCACCATGAGCATATCGCCCACGATCCTTACAGCTACCCGCCCCAGTTGCCGGATTTCGATATGCACCTGTTCGGCGAAGGCAAGCTCTGGCATGCCCATCGTCTGCTCGGGGCGCGGGTGCACGATGTGGACGGTGTCGCCGGCGTGTTGTTTTCCGTCTGGGCCCCGAGCGCCGAGCGCGTCAGCGTCGTCGGTGATTTCAATCGGTGGGACGGTCGGACGCATGCGATGCGCGTCCATGGCAACGGGGTGTGGGAGATCTTCATCCCGGATCTGCCGGCGGGCATCGTGTACAAATATGAGATACGGGCCAAGAACGGCGACATCTTCCTCAAATCCGATCCCTTCGGTCACCATTTCGAGTTGCGACCCAGCACCGCCTCTATCGTCGAGGCGCCGAGTCGGTTCGCATGGGGCGATGCCGACTGGCTCGCGCAACGCGCCGAGCACGACTGGCTGCATGAGCCCCTGTCCATCTACGAGGTCCACCTGGGTTCCTGGCAACGCGGCCCGGAGGGTGAGCTGCTCAACTACCGAGTCCTGGCCGAGCGCCTGGTCGCCTATGTCAAGGACCTGGGCTTCACCCATATCGAGCTTCTGCCGGTCACCGAACACCCGTTCGACGCCTCCTGGGGCTATCAGACCACCGGCTATTTCGCCCCCACCAGCCGCTTCGGCACGCCGGACGATTTTCGCTGGTTCGTGGACCATTGCCACCAAAACGACATCGGCATCATCCTCGACTGGGTGCCGGCCCACTTCCCGAAGGACGCCCACGGCTTGGCCCGCTTCGACGGCACGGCCCTCTATGAGCACGAGGACCCACGGCTGGGCGAGCACCTGGACTGGTCCACCCTGATCTACAACTATGGGCGCTACGAGGTAAAAAACTTCCTGATCTCGAGCGCCCTGTTCTGGCTCGAGGAATTCCATCTCGACGGCCTCCGGGTAGACGCCGTGGCCTCCATGCTCTACCTGGACTACTCCCGCGAGGAGGGCCAGTGGATCCCGAACAAATACGGTGGCCGCGAGAACCTGGAGGCCATCGATTTCATGCGCGAGCTCAACGAAGTCACCCACTCCCAGGTACCCGGAGTATTGGTGATGGCCGAGGAATCCACCTCCTGGCCCCAGGTCACCAAACCCACCTACCTCGGTGGGCTGGGGTTCGATCTGAAATGGAACATGGGCTGGATGAACGACACCCTGGCCTACATCGAGCATGAGACCGTCCATCGCCAATACCATCAGGACATGCTGACCTTCAGCATGCTCTACGCCTTCACCGAGAACTTCCTGCTCCCCTTCTCCCACGACGAAGTAGTGCACGGCAAATGCTCCCTGCTCTACAAGATGCCCGGAGACGACTGGCAGCGTTTCGCCAACCTGCGCCTGATCTACGTCTATCTGTTCACCCATCCGGGGAAAAAGCTCCTGTTCATGGGCAGCGAATTCGGCCAGGGCGAGGAATGGAACAGCGCCAACGTCCTCGACTGGTATCTGCTCGACTACCCGAACCACCAGGGCATTCAAAGGCTGGTGCGCGACCTCAACCGGATCTACCGGAGCTATCCGGTCCTCTACACCCACGATTTCGACTGGGAAGGCTTCGAGTGGGTCGACTGTCACGACGCCCAGAACTCGGTCCTGATCTACCTGCGCCGGGTCAAGGAAGACTTCCTGGTCGTAGCGATCAACTTCACCCCGGTGCCCCGGGAAGACTATCGGATCGGGGTACCCGCGGCCGGCGTCTACAAGGAGGTCCTGAACTCCGATGCCGTGGACTACTTCGGCAGCGGCGCCGGCAATGGTCACCGGGAGCTCAAGACCGAAGAAACAGAGTGGATGGGACGCCCCCACGCCCTCAACATCACCCTGCCGCCGCTGGCCGGCATCGTCCTGAAGCTCGAACAGCCCGAGCCCAAGCCTGAACCCGAACCGACGACAAAGGATATGGACAAGCGGCCAAATGTCGAAGACACACCGCGGGCCAAAAACGCGGACAAACAAGCGGTCGCTACGGCAGCGGATCAAATAGCCGACGACGGGGGCCGGGAGACCTGAAATGCCGAGTACCCCGACATAAAAACCATTTCCTGCCGCAAATCAACGCGAACCAACGCAAATGGAATCGATTCCAAATCCGCGTCCATCTGCACTCATTGACGGTAAAAGGCGGAACCGCCGAAGTTCGGATCGAGTATGGGAAAAATGATCCGGTTGCCTCTAAAGGTCATGGAATCCTTTGCGACCGATTTGCGTTCATTCGCGTTCATTTGCGGCTAACAAGAATTCCCATCAGAAGCGTTCGTACTTCCCGGCGGTCGAGGACTATCCATGAAGATCGGCATTCTCACCAACGAATATCCGCCGCATGTCTATGGCGGGGCGGGCGTCAGTGTAGAGTACCTGACCGATGAACTCTGCAAGCTCGACCAGGGGCGACATACCGTAAAAGTCCTGTGCTTCGGCGAACAAAAAGCGCAACGGGACAACCTCTCGGTATCCGGAGTCGACCCCGCGCTGGAATTCCACACCATAGACCCCCGCCATCGCAAATTCCTCGAAACCCTGCTGAACGACCTGGTCATGGCCGGCGAGCTATCCGACGTGGACATCGTGCACTGCCACACCTGGTACAGCCACCTGGCCGGGATGCTGGTCAAACAGCTACTCCAGATCCCCATGGTCCTCACGACCCACTCCCTGGAGCCGCATCGGCCCTGGAAAGTCGAGCAGCTGGGCACCGCCTACCACGCCAGCTCATGGGTCGAGCGCACCGCCTACCAGAACGCGGACGGCGTAATCGCCGTCTCCCGCGCCATGCGGGACGACGTCCACAAACTGTACCAAGTGCCGCCGGAACGCATCGGCATCATCCACAACGGCATCGACCTCGCCCAATACAAGCCCACCCCCGACCCGCAAGTGTTGGACCGCTACGGCATCGACCGCCAGACCCCCTACCTCCTGTTCGTCGGGCGCATCACCCGGCAAAAAGGCATCATCCACCTGGTCAACGCCATCCGCGCCATCGATGCGGGAGCACAGATCGTCCTCTGCGCCGGCGCCCCCGACACCCCGGAAATCGGCAAAGAAATGAAACAGGCGGTAGACAAAGCCAGGACACACACCGCCAACCCGATCATCTGGATCCCCGAAATGCTGCCGAAAGAAGAAATCGTGCCCCTCTACTCACAGGCCGCGGTCTTCGTCTGTCCCTCCGTCTACGAACCCTTCGGCATCATCAACCTCGAGGCCATGGCCTGCGAGACCCCGGTAGTCGCCTCCCAGGTCGGCGGTATCCCCGAAGTCGTGATTCCCGACCAGACCGGCCTGCTCGTCCCGCTCGACCCGCGCAGCGAAATCGACGTAGAGCCGGCCAACCCCCAACGCTTCTCGGCCGACCTCGCCGAGGCGATCAACCGCCTGCTCCGGGACCCACAAGCCAGTCGCGAAATGGGCAAACGGGCCAGAAGGCGGGTCGAAGAACACTTCAGTTGGACCAGCATCGCGGTAAAAACCCTCGGCTTCTACCAGCAAACACTCGAGCATAGGGGGCGCAAGCAGTGACTCGCAAATCAGGCACCACCCGTTCCACGTCAGAGGCCAGGCACCCAACCAAGACAGACGGGACCACCTCGGCACCCAAACCCGAAACCACAAGCGCCGTTGCAAAGACCAAGCGCCCGGCTACAACGGACGGGGCCACCTCGGCGCCCAAACCCGCAGCCACGGACTCCGCTACAAAGACCGAACGCCCAGCCAAGACAGACGGGGCCACCCCGGCGCCCAAACCCGCGGCCACGGGCTCCGCCTTAGAGACCGAACGCCCAGCCAAGACAGACGGGGCCACCGCGGCGCCCAAACCCGCAGCCACGGACTCCGCCTCGGAAACCGAACGCCCAGCCAAGACGGACGGGACCACCCCGGCGCCCAAACCCGCAGCCACGGACTCCGCTACAAAGACCGAACGCCCAGCCAAAACGGACGGGACCACCCCGGCGCCCAAACCCGCAGCCACGGACTCCGCCTCGGAAACCGAACGCCCAGCCAAGACGGACGGGGCCACCCCGGCGCCCAAACCCGCAGCCACGGATTCCGTTGCGGAAAAACCGCCGACCAAACGCCGCAATCGCGTCCAGATCAGCGGGATACAACCCGAGATCGAAGACGGTCGTTACCCCATCAAGCGCATCGTAGACGACGTAATCGAAATAACCGCCGACATCGTGGCGGACGGCCACAACGCCTTGGCCGCCGTACTCCTCTACAAAGAGGAAACCCAATCCGAATGGTCCGAGCTCCCGATGGAGCACCACATCAATGATCGCTGGCAAGCACAGCTCAGACTGAACCGGCTCGGACGTTGGCAATACACCATCGAGGCCTGGATCGACAACTTCGCCTCCTGGCAACGCGACCTCGAAAAACGGGTCAACGCCGCCCAAGACATCGCCATCGACCTTTTGATCGGATTAGACCTCGTCAAACAGGCCGCCACAGGCGCGGCGGCAGAAGACAAAGACGCCTTCTCCCGCTGTATCGAAGCCGTCGGCAACAAACAGAACATCGCCGAAGCCATCAAAGTCGCCCTCTCCGACGAACTGGCCGACCTCATGCAACGCCACCCCGAACGGCAATACGCCACCCGATACAAAGCCGTCCTCCCAATCGTCGTCGACCCCAAGCAGGCCCAATTCAGCGCCTGGTACGAAACCTTCCCGCGCTCCTGCAGCCCCCACCCCGGCGCCCACGGCAACTTCAACGACCTCATCGCCCGCCTGCCCTACATCGCCGAAATGGGCTTCGACGTCCTCTACCTGCCCCCCATCCACCCCATCGGCCAAACCCACCGCAAAGGCAAAAACAACAACCCGACCAGCGAGCCCGACGACGTCGGCAGCCCCTGGGCCATCGGTTCCGCGGAAGGCGGCCACAAAGCCATCCACCCCCAGCTCGGCACCCTGGACGACTTCCGCAAACTCATCGCCCAAGCCAAGGTCTTCGGCATCTCCGTCGCCCTCGACCTCGCCTTCCAATGCTCACCCGACCACCCCTACGTCAAAGAACACCCCGAATGGTTCCGGATGCGGCCGGACAACACCATCCAATACGCCGAAAATCCACCCAAAAAATACCAGGACATCTACCCCCTCGAATTCCAATCCCCCGCCTGGGAAACCCTCTGGGAAGAACTGCGGCAAGTCGTCCTCTACTGGGTCGAACAAGGCGTGCGCATCTTCCGGGTCGACAACCCCCACACCAAAGACTTCTCCTTTTGGGAATGGCTCATCGAAAGCGTCAAAAAAGAAGCCCCGGACACCATCTTCCTCGCCGAAGCCTTCACCCGCCCCAAACTCATGAGCCAGCTCGCCAAACTCGGCTTCACCCAATCCTACACCTACTTCGCCTGGCGCAACTCCAAATGGGAACTGGAAAACTACCTCGCCACCCTCACCACCACCGACCTCAAAGAATACTTCCGGCCCAACTTCTGGCCCAACACCCCCGACATCCTCAACGACTACCTACAAGTCGGCGGCCAACCGGCCTTCAAAGTACGGCTGGTACTCGCCGCCACCCTCTCCAGCAGCTACGGCATCTACGGCCCCCCCTTCGAGCTCTGTGACGGCCTGCCGGTAGAAATCGGCAGCGAAGAATACATGAACTCGGAAAAATACCAGCTCCGCAGTTGGAACCTCGACGAACCCCACAACCTCAAGCACTACATCGCCCAGATAAACAAAATCCGCCGCGAAAACGCCGTACTCCAATCCAACAACAACCTCAAGTTCTACCCCGTCGACAACGAAAACATCATCTGCTACGGCAAACACAGCGACGACCTCTCCGAAATCCTCATCATCACCGTCAACCTCGACCCCAACTGGGCCCAATCCGGCTGGCTGGAACTACCCATCGACGAATTCGACCTCCCCGCGGGAAAACCCTTCCAAGTCCACGACCTCCTCGACAACCGGCGCTACCTGTGGACCGGCGGCCGCAACTTCGTCCAGCTCGAACCCCACACCACACCCGCCCACATCTTCCGCCTGCGCCGCTACCAGCGTAGCGAACGCGACTTTGACTACTACTTCTGAGGTTACCTCCGGTTCGTCAGGTTTATTCTACTTTGCCACATTCGGGGTAACCTGCTGACCTTTCTGGACCTCACCGTCTGGCAGATTCCTTATACACCAGTAGGCCACCATGGAATGTGACAAAGTAGAATTGGTATAATCATTTAATCTCTATCTCGTCATTCCGGCTGAAATGCCGGAATCCAGACGCCAGGGAAGGCAAAAACAGTGGGGGTCTGATTATGTGGAGACGTTATCCAAATGGATATTGTAATTGATACCTCCGCATTGATCGCTGTTATTGTAGATGAGCCGGAAAGAAATAAAGTTAGATTGTGCTTTAAGACAAAAAGCACCAATTCTGACATTGGATTCAAGATTGAAAGAAACAGCACAAAATCTCAGGATTTCAATACTGGAGGTATGAAATGCATGTCTATACATACTCAGAAGCCCAACAAAAACTTGCGATTGTCCTTGAGCAAGCTGAAAATACCGGAAAAGTTTTAATTAGAAGGAAGGATGGGCGTACCTTCGCTTTGATTCCTGAAAAAATAGCGACTTCTCCCTTAAATGTTCCCTCAATAAAGGCGAAAATTACAACAAAGGAAATTGTTGATATCCTTCGCGAAGGAAGGGAAAGGTAGAACAACTGCATCAACCCTCGATATTGCATCGTCCGACCCGCATAGACGCGGTAGCCATAGGGATCAAAAACCAGATGGAAGTTCGTCCTAGTTGTTCGCTCTAATAAAAAATAATAAAAAAGGACATCCACTTTGTTTGACTTCTCTCCCACCCCAGGCTAAGCTTCTTCTCGACGCCAAAATCACAGGGAATCTGCCATGACCGCCCCCCGCTCCGCTCTCGTTTCGCTTGAGGACACCCCGTGGTATCACTGTGTATGCCGCTGTGTACGCCGTGCCTTCTTGTGTGGTGAGGATCAGTTCTCAGGCACGAATTTCGACCATCGCCGCGGCTGGATTGTCGAGCGTATTCAGCAGCTTGCATCCCTGTTTGCCATTGACGTAGCTGCCTACGCGGTGATGAGCAATCACTATCACGTCGTGGTACGCATCGATCAGGAACGGGCCTTGGGGTGGTCGGTGGAAGAGGTACTGAGACGTTGGACGACACTCTTCACTGGACCCTTCTTGGTAACACGTTATCTCTCGGCGTCACGAGCGGAGATGAGCCAGGCGGAGGTCGCCGAGGTCGAGGCGCTTGCCGAGGTCTATCGGGAGCGATTGCATGATTTGTCCTGGTTCATGCGTACCCTCAACGAGCACATCGCCCGCCGGGCCAATGCCGAAGATGGCGTGAAAGGGCGCTTCTGGGAAGGTCGCTTTAAGAGCCAGGCGCTGCTCGATGAGCAGGCGCTACTGGCGGCGATGGCCTATGTAGACCTCAACCCTGTCCGGGCGGGACTGGCCGAGACGCCGGAGACCTCGGACTACACCTCGATTCAAGAGCGCGTCGGCGGATTGTCGAAAGCGGCTGGGTCCGAAGCCGGCTCGCAGGAGACCACGATCGTTAAAGATCCTGAAGTAATACTCGATGGACAAAGGTTACGACCGGAGGCTGAGACGCAGGTTTTACCCCCGGCCTCGCTGATGCCCTTCGATGCCACCGCACAGGTTCCTTGGGCGGTGCCCTTTGCCTTCGATGATTACCTGGAGCTGGTCGATTGGACGGGCCGAGCGTTACGCACAGATAAACCTGGATACATTAAGGAACGAGAACCCAAAATCCTCGCCCGATTGGACATTGATGGGGAGCGGTTTATCAGCTCTGCCGAGCGTCTTCTGAAGGAGTTCGGAACGGCGGTCGGCGCACCGGCATCGCTGGCGAATCACTGCGCCCGGCGTCAAACCAAATATCTGCGTGGTATCCAGGCTGCGCGAGCGGTGTTTGCGGCCAAGCAGGCGGCATGATAGGGTTGAGCCCGTATGACACGGTAAGTGCCTGCCCATTGTTCCAGGGATACTTGTCCACCCCGGATCAGACTTATCCGCAGATTAGCACGGATTTCCATGATTAAGATGAAAGCCAGCATAGTAATTGAAAGAGATGCATATGGATATTATGCATTTTGCCCCGAAATGAAAGGATGTCATACCCAGGGAGATTCGCTTGACGAGGTATTAGCGAATATGAAGGAAGCCGTGGAGCTTTATGCGGAGACGTTATCTGTAGAAGAAAAGGGGTATTTTCTAAGCAAGGAGATATTGACTACTTCAATGGAGGTCAATGTTGCCTAAACTCCCAATCCGTGACCCTTGAAGGCACAGGTCAAGACCTAACCCCTTTATGCTTTCTCCCCTGACCCCTTTCCCCCTTCCTAAAGGCACGTTAGGCTAACAAGACAACAGAGGTGATCTATGAATACTGATTTGATAGTGCTATACAAGCAGTTGGATGACATGAAGCAAACGGAAGAAGTGCTTCAAATCAAGAACCAAATCAAAGAGGTTTTATATCAAAAATTAAAAGTCCACTTCTTGGAACTTACGGGAATTGGAAGAGTGATTGGTTATGAGGAGCTTCAAACCGAGCTTGCAAAAGCCATTGAGCTTATAGAAGTTGAAAAGGAAATGATGAGATAAATATGGCCTAACACGTGCAATAGGAGGGGGACTAGACTCAATTGAAGTGGACCCCAAAAAATGGACAGGTTGATAAGTTAAGTGTCAGGTCCCGGATGATTACGAGGGATTTTTTTAAAGAGCTGGGGTTTTTGCGCGTGCCAGGCTTGGAGCATTTGGAGGGGTGTTTGGTGGTGTAGACCTTTTTGTGGGATGTGATAATTGTGCGGGTAGACGAAACGGGTGAGGGGAGTTCTCACGG
>JAIZWN010000249.1 GCA_020443945.1 Candidatus Thiosymbion ectosymbiont of Robbea hypermnestra
CATCCGTGTTCATCCGTGGTTCTTTAAAGCCATTCGCGTGATTCGTAGTTCACATCGATGCGGTTCGCTCCGCTCACTGCCCATCCTACGATTACTCCGCGGCGCGGAGCCTCCGCATTCCCACGCGGCGCGTGGGAACGAGAGAATCATCGATAACTCCTGATCCAGTTGTATTCATTTGCGTTTATTCGCGTTCATTTGCGGCTAAACAAATCATCCTTCCGCTTGTAACAGTTCCGGCAGGCGGGCCGCCAAGGCGCCGATATCGCCGGCCCCCATGGTCAGCACCAGGTCCCCGTCTTCGAGCAGGGTCTCCAGGATACGGGGTACCTCTTGTAGTTCCTGGGCGAATACCGGGTCCACTTTGCCCCGGGCCCGGATCGCGCGGCTCAGGGTCTGGCCGTCGGCGCCCGGCAACGGCGATTCCCCCGCCGCATAGACCTCGCACAGGACCAGCCGATCCACGGTCGATAGTACCTGGACGAAGTTCTCGAATTGCTCCCGGGTCCGGGTGAAACGGTGGGGCTGGAACACCAGCACCAATCGCCGATTCGGCCAGCCGTGGCGCGCCGCCTCGAGCGTGACCGCGACCTCCCGCGGGTGATGCCCGTAGTCGTCCACGAAAATCAGCGCGCGACCGTCCCCCGTGACGGTTTCCCGGACGGCGAAGCGGCGGCCGATGCCCTGGAAACCACGCAAGGCGCGCTGGATGGCCGCCTCCTCCACGCCCAACTCCAGACCCACGGTGATCGCGGCCAGGGCATTGAGCACATTGTGGCGTCCGGGCAGGTTGAGCTCTACCTCGAGGGGGTTGTCCTGGCTCTCCCAACGGGCGGAGAAGATCATGCGCAGGCCTTCCTGCCGGATATCCTCGCCCCGTATGTCGGCTTCCGCAAGGGTTCCGTAGGTACGCACCGGGCGTGGGATCCCGGGCGCCAGCTCGCGGACTTCTTCATCGTCGATGCACAGGACCGCCAGTCCGTAGAAGGGCAGATGATGCAGAAATTCCGTGAAGGTGCCGCGCAGGCGATCCATATTGTTGTCGTAGGTGCCCATGTGGTCGAGGTCGATGTTCGTGAGCACCGATAGCATGGGCTGGAGGTAGAGGAAGGAGGCGTCGCTCTCGTCGGCCTCGGCGATCAGGTACTGGCTGGTGCCCAACCGGGCGTTGGCGCCGGCGCTGTTCAGGAGCCCACCGATGACGAAGGTGGGGTCCAAGCCGCCCTCGGCGAGAATGCTGGCGATCAGGCTGGTGGTGGTGGTCTTGCCGTGGGTCCCGGCTACCGCTACCCCATAGTAGAAGCGCATGAGCTCGGCCAGCATCTCGGCGCGGCGCACCACCGGGATCCGCTGTGCCCGGGCGGCGTGCAGCTCCGGGTTGTCGGCGTCGATGGCGCTGGAGACTACCACTGCGTCCGCCTCCCGCGCCTGCTCGGCCCGGTGCCCGATGGAAACCGCGATGCCCAGGGCCTCCAGGCGTCGGGTGGCCTCGTTCGCCCGCTGGTCGGAGCCGGAGATCCGATACCCGAGATTGGCCATGAGCTCGGCGATGCCGCTCATGCCCGAGCCCCCGATGCCGACGAAGTGCAGGCGGCGGATGCGGCCCATGGTATGGGCCCCGAAGGGCATCGCGATGCTCATGCTCCACCAACCTCCCAACAGGTTCGGGCAATCCGCGCCGCCGCCTCCGGCTGCGCCAGGCTACGGGCGGCCTGGGCCATCGCGAGCAGGCGCGACCGGTCGCCGAAGAGCGTGGCGAGCATCGCCCCGAGGGATCCGGTGGAGAGCTCGGTCTGGGGTAAGAGCCGCGCGGCCCCCGTATCCGCCAGAAACCGGGCGTTGCCGGTCTGGTGATCGTCCACCGCGTAAGGGTAGGGCACCAGGATCGAGCCGACCCCCGCCGCCGCCAGCTCGGAAACGGTCAGGGCGCCGGCCCGGCACACCACCAGGTCCGCCCAGGCATAGGCCTCGGCCATGTCCGCGATGAAGGGGACGATCTCGGCCGCCACGCCGGCCGCGCGGAAGGCCCGGCGGGCCGCTTCCAGGGTGCGTTCGCCGGCCTGGTGGCGAATCCGTGGTCGTCGCTCCGGGGGCAGGGTGGCGACCGCCCCGGCCACCGTTTCGTTGAGAACCCTGGCCCCCAGGGAGCCGCCCACCACCAGGAGACGGCCCGGACCCGAGCGTGCCGCCAGGCGCTCCGTCGGCGCCGGGAGGGCGAGGATCTCCGGTCGGACCGGGTTGCCACAGGCAATCGCGCCGCGCCCGGTGGGGAAGCTGCCGGGAAAGGCCTCGAACACGCGCGCGGCGATGCGGGACAACCAGCGGTTGGTGAGCCCCGGCACCCGGTTCTGCTCCTGGATCACCAGAGGGATCCCCAGCAACCCGGCCATGAGCCCGCCGGGACCCGCGGTGAAGCCGCCCATCCCCAACACCAGATCGGGACGCCGCCGCCGCAGGATCCCCGCTACCTGACCCAGGGCCACCAAGAGCTTGAAGGGCGCCGCCAAAACCTGCCGCCACCCCTTACCCCGCAGGCCCTCGATGCTCACCCATTCCAGCGGGAATCCGTGCGCGGGGACCAGCCGCGCCTCCAGGCCGCGCCGGGTGCCGATCCAGAACACCTCCATTCCCTGCTCGCGCAACAACCCGGCTACCGCCAGGGCGGGAAAGACATGGCCGCCGGTGCCCCCGGCCAGAATGGCTAGGCGCGCGCCCATCCTATTCCCTCCGGGGCGGCCCGCTCCCCTCCCGCGCGCCGCAGATCCAGGTCGATACGCAGCAGGAGGCCCACCGCCATACAGGTGACGATGATGCTGTTGCTCCCGTAGCTCATGAAGGGCAGGGTCAATCCCTTGGTGGGCAACAGCCCCAGGTTCACGCCGATATTGATCATGGCCTGAAGCGCGATGCCCAATCCCAGTCCATGGGCCGCATAGGCGGAAAACCAGCGACCGGCGCGCTCGGCGCGGGCGCCGATGGACCAGGCCCGCCACAGGAAAAAGCCGAAGGCCGCGATCACCAGCAAGGTCCCCAGCAGTCCGAGCTCCTCGCCGACCACCGCCATCAGAAAGTCCGTGTGGGCCTCCGGGAGAAAAAACTGCTTCTGGATGCCGTTACCGAGTCCGACCCCGAGCCACTCGCCACGGCCGAAGGCGATCAACGCCTGGGAGAGCTGGAAACCGGTGTCGAAGGGATCGGCGAAGGGATCCAGAAAGGAGACGACCCGCTCCCACCGGTAGGGCTCCAGTACCACCAGGACCACGGCGGTCGTCGCCAGCATCCCGAACAGTACGGCGAAATGGGTCAGCTGGACGCCGCCGAGGAACAGCAGACCGAGCACCGTGGTCAGCAGAACGACGGTGGTGCCGAAGTCCGGCTGACGCAGGATCAGGGCGCTGGCGATCACCATGAGGAGCATGGGCTTGAGAAAGCCCCACAGGCTGGTAACCAGCTCCTCGCGCCGCCGCACCAGATAGCCGGCCACGAAGATGATGGCGAAGAACTTCATGAACTCGGAGCTCTGAAGGTTGAAGGGCCCCAGCGGCACCCAACGGGTGGCGCCGTTGACCGTCCGTCCGACCCCCGGCACCAGCACCAGGACCAACAGGAACAGGCCGATGAAGAACAGGGTGGGTCCCGACCGCTCCCACCAATCCAGGGGCAGGGCAAAGACCAGCCCCCCCGCCAGGGCGGCCAATCCCAGGGCCAGCACATGCCGGGTGATGAAATGGAAGGGGGCCCCGAAGGTACGATCGGCGATGGGCATGGAGGCGGACGACACCATCACGAGCCCGAATCCCAACAGCAGCAGCACACAGAACAGAAGCGGCCAATCCAGGTCCGGCAGATCGCCGGCGTGTCGGCGACCGGATTCCCGCACAGGGCGTCGGGTGTCGCCCTTGGCGACACCCTCCCGCACCCGTGAGCCCTGCTCCGCCCGCTTGCCAGCGGCGACGGGGGGCGTATCCGGGTCCGTTTGCGGGGCTTGATTCCCGGTGTTCATACCTCGAGGGCCTCCACCGCCGCTACAAATTCCCGACCCCGATGGGCATAGTCCTCGAACATATCGAAGCTGGCGCAGGCCGGGGAGAGCAGAACGCAATCGCCCGGCCAGGCGGCTTCCAAGGCGCGGCGGGCCGCATCCCGCATATTCTTGGCGTGCAGTATCTTCGCCCGGCCATTGAGCGCGCACTCGATCATGGGGGCATCGCGTCCGATCAGCACCACCGCCCGCGCCGCATGCTCCACCGCCAGGGCCAGCGAGGCGAAATCGGCGCCCTTGCAATCGCCGCCGGCAATCAGGACCACCCGCCGCGGACCCGCCGGGTCGATCAGGCCGTTCAAGGCGGCGATGGTCGCCCCCGGATTGGTCCCCTTGGAATCGTCATACCAATCGACATCCCCTTTATTGGCCACCAGGGCGGTGCGGTGGGGCAGCCCGCGGAAGGTGCGCAGGGTCTCCCGCATGGCCGATTCCGACAGACCGCAGGCCTGCCCCATAGCCAGCGCGGCCAAGGCATTGGCCAGATTGTGACGGCCCTTGGCGGCGACCTCGCCGGCCGGCAGCAGGCGGTCGCCCCCGCGGCCGATCCAGGACTCTCCGCCGTACTCGAGCAGTCCGAAATCCGAAGTTCCCTCCGGTGGACGCAAGGAGAATCCGATATCCCGGTCCGCGGTCCCCGCCATGGCCCGCACCCGGGCATCCTCGAGATTGAGCACCCCCGTGCGGGCGCCGGTCAGGATGCGCGCCTTGGCGGCGGCGTAATCGGCGAGGCCGTCGTAGCGGTCCATATGATCCGCCGAGACATTGAGCACGGTCGCCGCCTCGGGCGCGAGAGACCAAGTGGACTCGAGCTGAAAGCTGGAAAGCTCCAGCACATAAAGGGCTACGTCATCCCCGAGCAGGTCCAGGGCCGGCCGACCCAGATTGCCGCCCACCGCCACCCGGACACCGTCCAGACGCGCCATCTGTCCCAGCAGGGTAGTAACGGTGCTCTTGCCGTTGGAGCCGGTAACGGCGGCCACCGGTGCGCGGACGGCCTGGGCGAAGAGCTCGATGTCCCCCATGACCGGCACCCCCCGCGCCTTTGCCGCGGCAATCGAGGGCTCCCGCAGGGAGATGCCGGGGCTGACGACCAGCCGTTCGGCGGCCCGGATCACATCCGGATCCAAACCGCCGAGGAACAGGGCCAGGTCCGGCAGCTCCCGACGCGCCCGCGCCAGCTCGGGAGGCTCCTGGCGCGAATCCATGGCCGCCACGGTGACGCCCTGACCCTGCAGATAACGGGCGCAGGACAAACCCGTCTTGCCGAGGCCCAGAACCAGGGTCTTGGGGGAATGTCGGGGAGCTGTCATTTAAGTCATTCCGGGCAATGAATGTTCATTGCAAAATTCCAATCGGACAGGATTCACAAGATTTTCCGGATTAACAGGATTCTTTATTATCTCTCGTTCCCACGCGCTACGTGGGAATGCACAAGCTCCGCGCCGCGGAGAGAATCAGCCCTGTGTCCACCATTGTGTATACACGGAAATCAAGCCCGCCATGCCCAGATAATTCCGCGCACTGGAATAACGCCAGTGCTCCGGCTGATCCACATACCCGCGTTTGACCGGGTTGTTGTGGATATACTCCAATTTCTCCACCAGCATCGCCTCATTTTGAATCCATTGCGGATGCGATCCTTCTTCCCATAACTGATATTCACGGTCCGTCTTGTATCCTTTCTTGTAATAGGCCAACTTTGCCAATAACTGCTTCGAGTTTCTGGCCTGCAGATAATCGATAACCTGCCGTGCCGTATAAGATTTCCAATTCTTCACTTGTTTTTCCAAGTCCGGCGACTGAAGAATACAGTGCAGATGGTTTTCCAGAATCACATAGCCGTACAAACGAACCCCTCGATTTTGTTGCCGGTAGGTGAAAGCTTCGAGCAGAATTTGTACCGTATCGGGGCGCGTAAATACCGGTAGCCATTCCAGTACGGTAAATGTCATGAAATGTGGTGCTTGCGGTTCGACAATACGGTAGCGACTACGACTCATAGCATCTCCGAGATACTCCGCGGCGCGGAGCTTCCGCATTCCCACGCAGCGCGTGGGAACGAGAGAAATTGTTGAGAGCCAACCAGCGTTCGAGTAATGGTATGCACCGGCGGGCGAATTCCTGGGCGATCTTGAACCGTTTGAATCCCTCCCTCGAATATAAAGCGTCTTCGGTATCTTCGATGCCGTCGATGGCCTCGCTGACCTGAGCGATAGAGTGATCGATCTCGGGCGAAAAGAAGAGCTCCCCTGGGGATAGTTTCTCCCGGAGGATATTGAAAGCCGAATTGTCGAAGATCTGACACGCCAATTCACCGAAGTCGATTCGTGACAGAATATCGTCTTGGGCGAGCCCTCTGAATCCATCCAGGATGACCTCGCCGGTTATGATCCTTGCCTGCTTAGTCAACTTGTTCATGGTATATATTCAAAGTCGCTTAGTGGAAAGATCATCGAGGGCACGTCGGGCAACCGACCTTATCTCGGTCCACTCTTGCCGCGATTTCAAGGCGGCCGGCGTCCACAAATCCTTATGGTCACTCATTTTATTAAGCCGCTCATCGATGCTCCTCAGCTTGTTACGCACTGCCTCCGGTAGCTTGAGATCTGCCACAAATGGGCCGACGATGTCATCGAATTCGAGTGCAATTTCATCAATACTGTTCTGCATGCCCAAGGCGGTTAAATACTCCAACTGTTCATCTGCGGATGATGAAAGGTTCCGCAATACCGAATGTAGGATTTCTAGCTGTTTCATGGCTTGCCCGCCGGGATGATAGGAGATTTTCCGCCAGCACCACCCGAGACACGCCAATAGGGATTCGGTCCATGATGGCCACCACCGGGATGCCAACGTATAACTCTTCCGGTTGGATTGCCTTGGGAAGAATACTCTCTCAGGACCCAACCTTTGCCCTTCTGGTTTCCTTTTCCGAGAGCCTCTTCTTTCCAACCCGGTGTATGTCCGAGGCCGCTCCGAACCTGGTCAGGCGTCTTTCCCCTGAGTTTGTTCGGGTCGTTCAGAATTTCGTCGAGCTCCTTATTCTCTGTCAGTGACTTACAGCCCTGAACGCCCCCTTTCTTTTGGCTACTGAAAATCTCTCCGGACTTCTTTGCCTTTTTGGCTGCCTCTTGCGCCTTCCGTGCTCGTCTCCATGCCTTGTAAGCTTTATAGGCCCTATAGATCGCACCCACACCCACGGCTTCCTACTCCAGCCATTCGTCCGGATCTTCCGCCAGAATATTTACCAATCGAGACAATTGATCTTCTACCTGCGACCCAGGTTCATGTAGAAAACTCCGTATCTCCGGCTGTTCAATAAATTCCGGGGCGCTATCCAAGGCCAAACAAACATATTGCGCAATACCTGCATCCGATTCGATCCCATTGCAACGTGCTATACTCATACATTCGCTTATGAATTCATCCAATGAAATATCGTTCATTCCTTCTACCCAAGCACTCATATTTTCCCGAAGAAAAGCAATGAGGCGCTGTCGGAATACCCGGTCGGCAGCGACATTGAGGGCCTCCATTTGTTCCGGCCGAATAACCAGCACGATTACAACTCCAGCCCGCGTAGGATGCGGTGAGTAACACGAACCGCATCGACATGAACCGGTAGGTCCGATACCTTATACTCATTCCCATGCTACGTGGGAACGCCCATGTGGCCGCTCCAGCGGCCAACGTTTCATGACGCCGGAGCGTCAAGATCCCTCCTCGTCGGGACAAGTTTGAGTTCCAATCGGACAGGATTCACAAGATTTTCTGGATTAACAGGATTCTTTTTCAACTATGTTCATGATAAGTGGTGATTTTCGTTGACTATCGCCATCCTAGCCCCACGTTTTCAAAGTGCTTATTTCACGGTTTGATACCATGACCTCATCGAAGCCGCTTCATTCCGAACATCCTGTTAATCCTGCAAATCCTGTTAATCCTGTACTATTAGCAGACCCCAACGAATCATCGGATCTTCAGGCTGGCCAAGCCGATCAGCACCAAAATCACGGTCAGGATCCAGAAGCGCACGATTACCCGTGATTCCGGCCAGCCCTTGAGCTCGAAATGGTGGTGCAGGGGCGCCATGCGGAAGATACGCCGGCCCGTCAGCTTGAAGGAGGCCACCTGCAGCATCACCGAGAGGGTCTCGATCACGAAGACGCCGCCCATAATCAAGAGCACCACCTCCTGACGAGCGGCCACCGCGACGATGCCGAGCGCCGCGCCCAACGCCAGGGCCCCCACGTCGCCCATGAAGACCTGGGCCGGATAGGTGTTGAACCAGAGGAAGCCGAGCCCGGCGCCCACCAGGGCGCTGCAGAAGACCACGAGCTCGCTGATGCCCGACACATGCGGAATCTTGAGATAGGTCGCAAAGTCCGCATGGCTGGAGGCGTAGACGAAGATGCCCAGGGCGCCGCCCACCAGCACCGTGGGCAACACCGCGAGTCCGTCCAGCCCATCGGTAAGGTTTACGGCGTTGCTCGCGCCCACGATGACCAGATAGGCCAGGACCAGAAACCAGGGCCCGAGCTGTAGGGAGACATCCTTGAGATAAGGCACCAACAGGGCCGTCTCGGCGGGTGTCGAGGCGAGGGCGTAGAGGTATCCGGCGGCGGCCAGACCCACCAGGGACTGCCCGAGAAATTTGTAGCGGGAGGCCAGGCCCCGAGGGTCCTGGAGTACCAGTTTCCGGTAATCGTCCACCAGCCCGATGGCCCCGCAGGCGAGGGTGACCAGCAACACCAGCCAGACATAGCGGTTGGACAGGTCCGCCCACAGCAGGGTGGTAATGGCGATGGCCACCAGGATCAGGGCCCCGCCCATGGTCGGGGTGCCGGCCTTGGACAGATGGCTCTGGGGCCCGTCGCCTCGGACGGTCTGACCGATCTTGTACCGGGTCAGGTGCCGGATCATGGACGGTCCGACCAAAAAGGAGATCACCAGGGCGGTGAGTACCGCCATGATCCCGCGCAGGGTCAGATAGTGAAAGACGGCAAAGGCATGCTCGAATTGCTCCAGCCAGGTGATCAGATAGAGGAGCATCTCAAGGCCCCTCTTCGCCGCAAAGCGCGTCCGCCACGCGCTCCATGGCGGCGTGTCGGGAGCCCTTCACGAGCACCAGGTCGTCCGGCCCCAGGCGGGCGCGCAGCTGGTCGCTCAGGGATGCCTGATCCCGGAAGTGCTCCCCGCCCGGCCCGAAGATCTCCGCCGTGAGGGCGCTGAGGGTCCCCACCGTGCAGAGCTGGTCGATGCCGGCCGCGCGCGCGGTTTTCCCCAGGCCGTAGTGCAGTTCTTCGGCCTCCGGTCCCAGCTCCGCCAGGTCGCCGAGCACCAGCCAGCGGCGGCGACCGGGCAACCCCACCAGCACCTCAATGGCCGCCTGCACCGAGTCCGGATTGGCGTTGTAGCTGTCGTCGATCAGGCGCGATCCCCCGGGGCCCCGTCTGGGGTACAGACGCCCCGGCATGGGTCGCAGGCCCGCGAGCCCGGCCCGGATATCGGCGGGCTCCACCCCCAGGACATTAGCCACGGCCACCGCCATCAGGGCGTTGCGAATGTTGTGCCGACCCGCCAGACCCAGGGTCAGGGCCAACTCCGAGTCGCGGGTCCGCACCGCAAAATCGGTGCGAAAGCCGTCCTCGTCCCAGACTTCCCGTATCCCAGCGGCCTCGGCGCGTATCTCGGCCGCGGCATCGAGACCGCAGGTCAGCACCCGGCGACCGGCGGCAAGGTCGCGCCACAGCGGGAGCCAGGGCGAGTCCGAGGGTAGGATGCAGGCGCCGTCCGCCGGCAGGTCCCGGACGATCTCGCCCTTGGCCCGGGCGACCCCTTCGAGGCTGCCGAAACCCTCGAGATGGGCATGGCCCGCGTTGGTGATCACGGCGATCTCCGGACGCGCGATCTCTGTCAGCCAAGCGATTTCGCCGGGGTGATTGGCCCCCATCTCCAGGACCAGAAAGTCCTGGTCGCGGGCGGCCAGCAGGGTCAGGGGCATCCCGATATCATTGTTCAGATTACCGCCGGTGGCATGCACCGACCCGACCCGACCCAGCACGGCGGCGATCATCTCCTTGCAGGTGGTCTTGCCGTTGCTGCCGGTAACCGCCACCACCCGCCCCCCGATCCGCCCCCGCCAGGCGGCGGCCAGCCGTCCCAGGGCCAACCGGGTATCCTCCACCACCAGCTGCGGGATACCCAGGTCCACCCGGTGGTCCACCAGGGCCGCCGCGGCGCCCTTCCGCCACGCCTGGGCGACGAACCCATGGGCATCGAACCGCTCCCCGCGCAGGGCGACGAACAGCTGCCCGGCGCAACTCCCCCGGCTGTCCGTGCCGACGGAGTCGAAGCGCACATCGGCGCCCTCGACCCGACCCCCGAGGTGCACAGCGGCTTCAGACAGCATCCACATGGCTACCGCCCCCCCACGCCCGCCAGCAACAGGGTCGCGTCCGGGTCGTCGGGCGGCACATTGAACAGCCGCAGGGCGTCCTCCATGACCTTGGCGAATACGGGCGCGGCGACCCGGCCGCCGTAGTAGTTCTTGCCGCGCGGCTCATCGACCATGACCACCATCACGAAACGGGGTCGGGAGGCGGGGACCATCCCGGCAAAGACCGCCTGATAGCGCCTGGCGGAGTAACCACCCCGCACCGCCTTCTTCGCCGTCCCCGTCTTGCCGGCGACCCGGTAACCCTCGACGGCGGCCAGACGGGCCGTACCCTGGGCGGAAACCACCGTCTCCATCATGGCCCGCACCTTACGCGCCGTGGCGACGGAGAAGATCCGTTCCGTCACCGGATGCTCGTGGCGCCGGAGCAGACTGATCGGTCGCTTGACGCCGTCGGCCGCCAGCACGCCGTAGGCCTGGGCCAGCTGCAAGGTGGTCACCGACAGGCCGTAGCCGAAGGCCAGGGTAGCGTGCTCGAACGGCCGCCAATTGCGAAAATGCGGTAAACGTCCTGAGGTTTCGCCCGGAAACTCGATCCGGGTCGGATGACCGAAGCCGAGCCGGTCGTACAGCCGCCAGAGCTCGGCCCTGCGCATGCGCAGGGCCAGCTTGACCGCGCCCACATTGCTCGATTTGGTAATGATCCCCGTGGTATCCAGCAGACCATAGTTGCGCAGGTCCCTGACCCTGTCCCCCCCGACGCGCAGGGTGCCCGGACGGGTATCGATCGGCGTGTGCGGACCCACCAGACCCGCCTCCAGCGCCGCGGCCACGACAAAGGGCTTGACCGTGGAGCCGGGCTCCAGAACGTCGGTAAGGGAGCGGTTACGGCGGGCGCTCCCCTTACCATCCAGCGTGGCGTTGGGGTTATAGGCCGGCTGGTTCACCATCGCCAGCACCTCGCCGGTCTCCACATCCAATACCACCGCAGAGGCGGATACGGCCCGATACCTGTCCACCACCCGCGCCAGCTCGCGGTAGGCGAGAAACTGCAAGCGCCGATCGATGCTCAAGGTGAGATCCTTGCCGTGCAACGGCGACTTGATCCGCTCGACCTCGGCCACGATACTGTGCCGGCCGTCCTGGACCACCCGCCGCTTGCCGGGCTCCGCCCGCAGCCAGGAATCGAAGGCCAGCTCCATCCCCTCGATCCCCCGGTCGTCCACATCGGTAAAACCGACGACATGACCGAAGATCTGGCCGCTGGGATAAAAGCGCCGATACTCGGATTCCAGGCCCAATCCCGACAGCGCGTGCGTATTCTTGACACGCTGCACGGCAAGGGTCTCCTTCGGCCCGATCCTCCGCTTGAGATACATAAAGGCGCGTTTGCGCTTACTTCGCACTTGCGCCATCAGCCTGGCCGTATCCATCTCCAGGGCCCTGGCCAGATCGCGCATCGCCCGCGGCCGTTCCACCAACTGGCGGGGATCCCCCCACACCGTAGACACCGGCGTGCTGACGGCGAGCGGCTCCCCGTTGCGATCCAGGATCATGCCCCGCCGGGCGGGGATCTCGCGCACCCGCAGATAACGGCGCTCCCCCTCGTTACGGAGAAAATCCCCCTCCATGACCTGGCGTTCCAGGGCGCTGGCGATCACGGCCAGAAACAGCAGACCCAAAGCGCCGACCAGGATCCGGCGCCGCAGCACAAAGCTCGGCCCATTGCCCAGGCGCTCGATCCGCTCCAGGCGCCTGCGCCGCCGCGCGCGCGCCCCCCCTTGCACCCTGGTCTTCCGGGACGGATCGATGGGCACGCCGGACTTCACCACCTTACCGACTCCTCAACAGACAGGGGAAAGCGCCCCCAGCGCCCCATGCGGGACCCGTGCAGCGAACCACATGGATTGAAACCAGCAAACTAGCCATCATTGCTACCTCCCTCGATCACGCGCACATCCCCCTCTCGGGGCAGACGCATGCCGAGTAGTCTGCGCGCCCGGGTCTCGATGCGGGCATGGGTGGTCAAGGCGGCCTCCTCGAGTCTCAGCTGCCCCCAGCGCACCTCCAGCTCCTGGCGCTTTGTATGCAGGGCCTGGAGCGCCACAAACTCCATCCGGCTCGCGTAGCTCGTGTACACCACCCCGATTCCGGTACCCACGATGCCCGCGACGAGCAACAGCAGAAATCCAAGATCGTAACGGGTCATGCCAGCCGTTCCGCCACCCGCATCCGGGCGCTACGCGCGCGGGGATTCGCGGCGACCTCGGCGGCGGACGGTCGCACCGGCTTACCGACCGGACGCAAACGCGCGCGCGTCTCCCGCGCCGTCACCGGAACGCCCGGGGGGAAGCGATCCCCCCGCGCCTCGTCGCGAATAAAACGCTTGACGATACGGTCCTCCAGGGAATGGAAACTGATAACGACCAGACGGCCGCCGGCGCTCAGCAAACCACAAACACCGGCCAGACAGGCCCGCAGCTCCTCGAGCTCGCGGTTGACCCGGATCCGGATGGCCTGAAAGGTCCGGGTCGCCGGATGCCGGCCCGGCTCCCGACTCGGATTGGCGGCACAGACAATCCGCTCCAGGGCGCGCGTCGTAACCACCGGCCGCTCATCGCGGGCCCGCGCGATGGCGCGGGCGATACGCCCGGCATAGCGCTCCTCGCCATACTCCCGCAGGACCCGGACGATCTCCTCCTCCCCGGCCCGCATCAGCCACTGGGCCGCCGTCTGTCCACCGCTGGTATCCATCCGCATATCCAATGGCCCATCCACCAGAAAGCCGAATCCCCGATCCAGCTCCTCGAGCTGTGGCGAAGAAACCCCCAGGTCCAGCAGCAACCCGCTGACTTGGCCGCACAGCCCCCGCCGCCGCGTCACCTCCTCCAGACGAGAAAAGGGCGCATGCTCCATGGCAAACCTCGGGTCACAACCCGCCAGCTCGGCGCCGGCGGCGACCGCCTGGGGATCGCGATCCAGACCCAACAGACGTCCCGCGGCACCCAGCCTGGCCAGAATCGCGCGCGCGTGTCCCCCCCGGCCGAAGGTGCCATCCAGATAGATCCCATCCGGGTCGATCGCCAGGGACGCCAAGCTCTCCTCCAGTAACACCGGTGTATGAATACCCGTCACTATCAGCTACCAGTCGCCAGCTACCAGCGGGATGGTTCAAACCGCAAAGGCGCAAAGGGCACAAAGGGCCGCAAAGAGTTATCCGTTTTGAACCACACAAGCACAGCGAACACATCGGAAAAGAACCACGGATGAACACAAATAAACACGAATGTTTCTATAGCAATCTGTCTGGCTCCCACGCTCCAGCGTGGGAGCAAGTCCTTAACGCTCCAGCGTTATGAGACCGATGTCCGCTGGAGCGGCCACCATTGCATTCCCACGCTGGAGCGTGGGAACGAGCCAAACACTCAGACCAGTTATCAGTTGTCAGTTGAATCGTTTGAACCGCAAAGGCGCAAAGGGCACAAAGGGCCGCAAAGAATTATCTGTTTTTAACCACTTAAGGCGCAGAGAACACATCGGAAAAGAACCACGGATGCACACGAATTAACACGAATGTTTCCATGTTCTGGCTCCCACGCCCAGCGTGGGAGCCAATCCTTGACGCTCCAGCGTCGTGAAGCGGATATCCGCCGGAGCGGCCACCATTGTGTTCCCACGCTGGAGCGTGGGAACGAGCTAAGAACAAGCCAAAACATTCGTGTTAATTCGTGTGTATCCGTGGTTCTAATCGACGCAGTTCGCTGCATTCACCACACCATTGATGCGGTTCGCGGTCCGAGTCAGTGCTATCCCTGAGTATCTGATCCACGCTCACCGCATCCTACGATGCTTTGCCAACCTGTCGGGCATCCGCAAAGGGTGCCCCTACAAGAACCTTTGCATCCTTCGCGCCTTTGCGGTTCAAACGGCTTCTCTGCCGTTGAAACCTCAATAGCTGAGTACAGTTGTTCCTTCGGCGGACAATGCGGGCCAAGTGACATCCGGGCAGCTACCTACCTCCACACCTGAAACAAGATCTTCTTCGCTCATCCCAGCGACGTTCTTCATACACATCTTGCAAATCGTGACCCGGCCCCCTTCGGACAGAAAGGTCGCGAGCATCTCCTTCAACGACTTCCCATTGGCATGCTTGTGTTCCGTAATATTTTTGTCGGCAATCCTCACCCCTTCGACATTCAGAAATATGGTTACCGGGATTTTCTTCTGCGTAAGGATCTTTGTGCTGAAGCCGAGCGCCATAGTGGCCCGGTTCAGCTCATCGCTGGTCAGATTCACGAAAAGCCTTTTCCCGCTGTCGGCAGCAAAAACACCCGATGACAAAACCATGCAGAACAACGCTACGATCGTTCCGATTTGTTTCAAACCTCTCATGATCTTCCCCAATTAGGCCCTGAGTGAATTTCGCCAGGCTACAGGAGGGCTTTGTCCAATCGGCCTGACCGGGCACCCGCAAGGGGTGCTGCAAAAACCGAAGAATTAGTTTAAACCGCAAAGACGCAAAGGGTTATCCGTTTTGAACCACTTATAGACGCAGAGACACATCGTAAAAGAACCACGGATGGACACGGATAAACACGAATGTTTCTATAGCAAGAACCTTTGCGCCCTTCGCGCCTTTGCGGTTCTCTGGCTCCCACGCTCCAGAGCATGAGACCGATGTCCGCTGGAGCGGCCACCATTGCATTCCCACGCTGGAGCGTGGGAACGAGCCAACGAGCCAACGAGCCATCTGGCTCCCACGCTCCAGCGTGGGAGCAAGTCCTTGACGCTCCAGCGTCGTGAAACGGATATCCGCCGGAGCGGCCACCATTGTGTTCCCACGCCGGAGCATGAGAACGAGCTAAAACATTCGTGTCAATTCGTGTGCATCCGTGGTTCTAATCGATGCGATTCGCTGTATTCGCCGCATCCCACGAGCCATTCAATCAGGCTATAATCATTCTGTTTATCAAAAGGACCAATCCAATCAGTCCAAAGCATATTTGTACCACCTCGATAAAAAATGCAGTAAATAGCTTCCCTGCCGGACCGCTTTTTGCGTCTGCCTCACGTATAATATTTTCTTTCAGGTCGAATAGCCCCAATTTTTCTTCATACATTTTTATAAACGCAAATTTGGTAGTGCTGTGATCTATAGGATGATAGGACAGGCAAAGCCTAGCGTGGTCTCGCGCCCCATCCTACAGATTT
>JAIZWN010000250.1 GCA_020443945.1 Candidatus Thiosymbion ectosymbiont of Robbea hypermnestra
CTCCCGCCGGACGGACACGGACGAATCCGCCGCGTCCGGGTATCCCGCTCGCCGACCGGGACCGAAATCCATGCCAACCCCCGTTCCTTTTGACCTCCCCGGGCTTCGGATTTAAGCTGTTTTTCCGTCCCCGAAACCGGTTGCTGGTTCAGTGGCGCAAGCCACCGCGCGCAGGGGCAAAGATTCACCGACAGACAGAGTATTGCCACCATGATGGAAACCGCATTGAATTTCGAGCAAGTCTGGCAGCTGTTCCGGGAAACGGACCACAGATTCCAGGAAACGGACCGTAAATTCCAGGAATCTCAACGGGCCTTGGACCACAGATTCCAGGAAACGGACCGCAAGTTCCGGGAAACGCGCCAGGAGTTCCAGGAGACGCAACGGGCTCTGGACCGCAGATTCCAGGAAACGGACCGTAAAATGCGGGCCCTGCAGAATCTATTCGAAGGCCAGTGGGGCAAATTGATGGAGAGCTTGGTCGAAGGGGATCTGGTGCATCTGTTGCAGGCGCGTGACGTTCGGATCATGGATACCTCGACCCGGCGCAAAGGCCATCGGGACGGTGAGAACTATGAGTTCGACATCGTCGCGCACAATGGCGAGGAGATCGTCATCGTGGAGGTCAAGACAACCCTGCGGGTCGGACACATCGACGCCTTCATCCGGCGCCTCCATCGGGCCAAGCGTTACATGCCCGAATACCGCACCCACAGGGTGCTCGGCGCGGTGGCCTATCTGCGCGCGGAGGAGGCGAGCGACCAGTATGGGCAGCGCCAGGGGCTGTTCGTGATCCGGGCCACGGGCGACAGCGCCGCCATTGTCAACTCCAAGGACTTCCGGCCACGAAAGTTCGGATAGCGCCGAGCCGGCCGGTCGGCGAGGCGCCCACCCGATCACCGCCCCTCGGCGTCGCAACACCCACCCGTCACCCGCTCGACGGTCCGTCTCCCGCCGGACGGACACGGACGAATCCGCCGCGTCCGGGTATCCCGCTCGCCGACCGGGACCGAAATCCATGCCAA
>JAIZWN010000251.1 GCA_020443945.1 Candidatus Thiosymbion ectosymbiont of Robbea hypermnestra
CTCCCGCCGGACGGACACGGACGAATCCGCCGCGTCCGGGTATCCCGCTCGCCGACCGGGACCGAAATCCATGCCAATCCCCGCCGTCCCTTCCAGTGCTGCGTCCGGTCGCGGTTTGGTGGATGCGATCCGGCTCCCGGAAGCGCGCCTGAATCTACTGTTCGCCGCCCTGCTGACGACTACGGGCGGCGGCTTCCTCGGCGGAAATCTGCTCCTGCTGGATGCCGCGGTATTCGAGCGTTCGGGGCTGATCGCCCTCGCCTGTCTCGCGGTCCTGGCAATCTTCTATACCCTGGCGCGGTCCCTCGGCAGCCCGATCTGGGGGCTGGCGCTCACCTACCTGCTGCTCTGGGCGATGACCTATGCCCGCCAGCCCTGGCTGACGGCCCTGGTCTACGCCTGCGCGGCCTGCGCCCTCCTGTACACGCTACGCTTCCTGCGGGTAAGCCGCCGCCACTGGGGGATGGTGCTGCTCATGGGGATCATCGGCGCCGCGACGGCGTTCGCCGCCACCCAAACGCAGATCCGGTTCGATGTGCTCCAACGCCTGCACGCGGGCAGGATTACCTATGATCTGCTGCATCACGCCGCGCTCGCGGCGATGATCAAGAACTACGGCGTCGTCTCCACGGGCCTGCATGGTCTGGTGGAAACGCCCTATCACGTCTTCTCCCACAGCCTGATGGCCGGCCTCGGTCGCCTGTCCGGCTGTGGAACGCTGGAGGTCTATGGCGTTGCCAAGCCGGTACTCTTTATTCCGCTCCTGATCTTCAGCCCGGTGGCCGGCGCCGCGCTGCTCGACCGCACGGGGCGATTAGACCTGCCGGTCGCGTGGGGGCTGGTCTGCCTCCTGCTGGTGGGGACCCCGCGTTTGCTCTCTCCCTGGCTGTTCTGGGAGTCCTATTTCATCTCCGAGTCTTACCTGGTTGCGCTGGGCCTCTTTCTGCTCGGATTCCCCCTGCTCTTCAAGACCCGCCTGCGCGTCTCCGATCTCCTTTTGATTACGCTGGCAACGGCGCTCATGGCGGAAACCAAGATCTCGGTCGGGTTGCTCTTCGCCGGGCTCTGGCTCGTGCGCCTGCTCTGGATTCCGGGGGAACGCCCGGCCCTGGAACGCATCGCCGCCCTGGCGGCCCTGGTCACCGCGGCGGTGGTGACCGCGCGGGCCATCGGCGCCATGAGCGGGTGGCTCCTGGTCGGCCCCCATAACCTCCAAACCCTGTTGCTCACCTTTATCCGCGCCTTCCCGTTCGGCGACGCCTGGATTTCCGCGGTCATCGAGGCCCTGCGCGCGGGAAATGACATGCCCTGGCGCATCCTGGGCCTGGCCCTGCTGGTCACCGCGAGCTTTCTCATACTCTATTTTTCCCTCTCCTGGCTCCTGATCGGGCGGGCGGTATACCGGCAGGGAATTACGGCCTTATGGAAAGACCCCGTTGCCCTCTATTCATCCGCCACCGTCATTTCCGGCGTGTCGATTGTCTCTTTGTTCTATCTGCCCGGCGCGGCCGCCTTCTACTTCTCGCACATCGCCTTCTTCGTGGCGCTGCCGACGGTCGTCACCCTGGCCACGGAGCGGCTCCATCAGCGGCGGGTGCGGGATACGACCCTGCTGTTCCTCGGCATCGCCCTCATCGTCCTGGCGAGCCTGAAAAGCTACTACCGGGCCAGCGCGCTGACATCCCTGCAACAACCTTCAGAGCAGAGCCCCCTCATCGAATCCCTGCTCCGGGTCCGCGACCGGTCGCCGCTTTGGATCGCGCTGAAGCCCGATCCTTCACTGCCGAAGAACAATCCGGTCGCGCGTTGCGACGCGCAGCCCTTCGTATTCCCCGCGGTGTCGGAACGGCCCTGGCTCCAGGTGATCCCGGAACGGGACGACTGCTACTATCTGTACTACGGATATGCGCAATACGGCATTACGGATGCACGGCAATCCGTAAGCGTGAAGGCGCGTCTGTTACCGGATATGGAAGTACATCAGTGGTCACCCTGAAGTCTATGCCGAGCCCTGCCACCTCCCCCGACGCCGGGCCCGACGGATACCTGCCGGATGCGATCCGGCTGCCGGAGGCGACCCTGAATCGGCTGTTCGCCGCCTTGCTGGCGACCCTGGGTGGCGGCTTCCTCGGCGGAAACCTGCTCTTTGCGGATCCCCTGGTCTTGGCACGCTCGGGCCCCATGGCCCTGGCCTGCCTCGCGGTCCTGACGATCTTCTACACCCTGACACGCTCCCTCGGCAGTCCCGCCTGGGGGTTGGCGCTCACCTATCTCCTGCTCTGGGTGACGACCGTCGCCTACCAGCCCTGGCTGATCGCCCTGGTCTACGCCCTCGCGGCCTTCGGACTCCTGTACACACTTCGCTTTCTGCGGCTAAGCACTCGCCAATGGGGGACGGTGCTGCTCATGGGGGCCATTGGCGCCGCGACCGCGTTCACCGCCACCCAGACGCAGATCCAGTTCGACATGCTCCCCCGCATCCACGCGGGCGAGATTTCCCAGGATTTTCTGTATAACGCCGCCATCGCGGCGATGGTCAAACACTACGGCGTCGTCTCCACGGGCCTGCATGGCCTGGTGGAAACGCCCTACCACGCTTTCTCCCACACCCTGATGGCCGGCCTCAGCCGGTTGTCCGGCCATGGCGTCCTGGCGGTCTATGGCGTCGCCCGGCCCCTGCTCTTCATCCCGCTGCTGATTTTCAGCCTGGTGGCCTGCGCCGCGCTGCTCGACCGGGCGGGACGGTCGACGAGCATACCCATCGCCTGGAGCGTAGCCTGCGTCCTGCTGGTGGCGACCCCGCTGCTACTCGAGCCCTGGATGTTCCCGGCGATCTACCTCATCTCCGAATCCTACATGATCGCCCTGGGGCTGTTTCTGCTCGGATTCCCCCTGCTCTTCAAAACCCGCTTGTCCGTTTCCGATCTCCTGCTGATGCTACTGCTGGCGGTGCTGCTCGCGGAGACCAAGGTCTCGGTCGGGCTGCTCTTCGCCGGCCTCTGGCTCGTGCGCCTGCTCTTCATGCCGGGAAAACGCCCGGCCCTCGAACCCATCGCCGCCCTGGCGGCCCTGGTCGCAACAGCACTCCTGACATTGCATCCCATGATCGCCCTGGGTAGCGAAGGTGGTGGGCTCTCGCTCAGCCCGTTCAACATCATCCGCGTATACTCGTTCGGCGGTCATTGGATTTCCCAGGTTATCGACGCCCTCCGCGCCGGCACCCCCCTACCCTGGGGCGCCGTGGCGCTGGCCTTGCTGGCCCTTCTGGGCTTCTTCCTCTTTCACTTCCTCTTCTCATGGCTCGTGATCGGATGGGCGATCCGCCACCAGGGAATCCCGGCGTTATGGCGGAACCCGACGGCCCTCTACTCCCTGGCGACGGTTCTCTCCGGTACGCTGGTCATCTCCCTGTTCTACCTTCCCGGATATACCTCCTGCTTCTTCTCGGACATCGCCTTTCTCGTGGCGCTCCCGACCGTCGTCACCCTGATTACGCGGAGAATCGGTCGCCGGCGGATAACGGGCACGGCGGCCCTGGCGCTCGGTATCTCCATCCTGGTCGCATCGAATCTGCAAAGCTACCATCGGGCAAGCGCCTCCCTATCCAGGCGGACGCCTCACCAGCAACACCCCTTTATCGAATCCCTGCTCCGGGTTCGCGATCGGTCGCCCACCAATATCACGCTGAAACCGGCTCCCTCCGTCTTGAAGGAAAATCCCTTCGTTCGTTGCAGCGCCCGGCCCTTCGTATTCCCCGCGATATCGGAACGACCCTGGACCGGCGTGATTCCGAGCTATGACGACTGCCGCTACCTGCGCTACTACGGCTATGCGCAGTATGGCATCAGCGCCTCGCACCCCCTGGTGACCCTCGAGGCGCCACTCTTACCGGACATGACCATCCATCACTGGTCACCCCGGCGGTTCAGAAGCTGTAGCGGGCGGTGAAGGTGAGGTTGCTGTTGTCTTCGAGCTGTCCGAAGAAGGTGTGGTTGTGGCTGCCGAAGAAGAGGTTTCCGCGCGCTTCGAGCAGCCAGTCGTCGGATAGCTTGTAGGCGGCGCTCGGGAGCAGATAGCCATCCCGGTCGCTGGGCGACCAATAGACGAAGAGCCCGAGTGTCAGGTTTTGGTTCATGAGCATCCGCGTCAGGCGCATGGTGAGTGTATGGCGGTTTTCGTCGGCCTCGGTGCCGGGTGCGCCGGGGAAGGCGGCGCGGTATTCATCGTGATCCAGCCGGTGTTCGAGGTAGTACTGCATCGAGCCGGTCAGGTTTGTGATGATTTCGTGTTCGTAACCGGCGAGCAGGCGGACCTGCCCGTTGGGGACGAAGGGGTCGACGCCGGAGCGATCCTCGCGGGAGTCGTAGTAGCCTACTTCCAGGTTGGCGATGCCGCCGGCCAGCGGGCCGCGCAGGCTGACCCCGTAGACCAAGAGCTTGGGGAAGGTATTGCGGCCAGTGACGGGATCGAATCCCCGCGGGGTTTTCCAGCGGCCGCGATAGCCGTAGAGGGCGCTCTCCCAGCCCTGGAGGTTGCGTGAGACGCGCAGGGCGATTTCGTCGTCTTCGAGCCATTCGTCCGGTTTGTCCGTGCGTAGCCGTGCGCCGGTCAGGCGCTTGCCGTCCCAATAGCTGAGGCGTTCTCCATCGATGAAACGGTCGGCATCGAAGTGTGGGCTGTAGGCGATGTCGAGGTTGGCGAAGGGGGAAAAGAGGCTGATGAGCAGGGCGTCGGACGGGGCCTTGAGGTATTCCTCGTCGCGGCCGGAGAAGAAGGATTGCCAATCCTTGGGAAACAGGTCGTTGACGAACAGTAGGTCGCCGGTGCCCCAGGTGAGGATCTGCCGCCCGATCTTGATGTCCATGAATTCGGCGGGCGTGAAGAGCAGATTGAGCTCGCGCAGGTCTACCGGTCCCGCACCGGTTTCGAGGTTGATGTGGTCGTGTCGGCGGGCGATGCCGTCGTAGAGGAAGTCGGAGCGCGCGGTGGCGGTGAACAGGTCATGGGACCAGGTACCTTTCAGCTGCAAGCGCAGCTCATTGAGCGTTTCCTGGCCGCTGTTCGGGTCGCTTTGGGTGCGCAGGCCGTAGCGTGCGTCCACGAAGCCGTGCAGCTCCTGGGCGGGGCCTGGAATGGGAACCCCGAGACATGAAGCCAGAACGGCTGCCGGAATCAGTCTGCTCATTCCGTCATACCATTTTTCTCTCGTTCCCATGCTCCGGCGTGGGAACGCAATCGGGCCGCTCCAGCGGCCAGAATTTCAGGACGCTGGAGCGTCTGGAATTGCTCCCACGCTGGAGCGTGGGAGCCAGAGA
>JAIZWN010000252.1 GCA_020443945.1 Candidatus Thiosymbion ectosymbiont of Robbea hypermnestra
ATTGATTCCCCCTCTCCCTGCCACCCCTCTCCCGCCAGGGGCGAGGGGCTTTTGGCCGTAGCCAGCCTGGTAGGACCGGGGCTAATCTGGACCGCGCGGCATGGCTTGAGTTTTTAGACAACCTCTAAAGATCGACCCCCCGCTCCAGCTCCCCTTGTCGGCGCAGCTCGCGCTTGAGGATCTTGCCCGCCGCGTTTCTGGGCAGCTGCTCGCGCAGCTCGATGCGCCGCGGAATCTCGTGGCGGCCCAGGTGCTCCTTGCACCAATCCCGCACCCGTGCCGGGTCTGGCCGTGCCTCCGGTTTGGGCACGACAAAGGCGATGGGAATCTCGCCGTGCAGCTTGTGAGGCTCGCCCACCACCGCCGCGTCGGCGATGTCCGGGTGCCGGTAGAGCACCTCCTCGATCATGCGCGGGTAGACATTCATGCCGTTGCTGATGATGAGGTCCTTGATACGGTCGACCAGGAAAAAATAGCCGTCGGCGTCCCGATAGCCCAGGTCGCCGGTGCGGAACCAATCGCCGAAGAAGCTCTCCCGCGTCTGCTTCTCGAGCCCCCAGTAGCCCCGCATGACGTTGGGGCCGCGCACGCAGACCTCGCCGTGCTCGCCGGTCGGGAGCCAGGTCCCCTGCGGGTCGGCGATACGCATCTCCACCCCCGGAATCGGCAGCCCCACGGAGCCCGGTTTGCGCGGCCCGGAAAGCGGGTTGACGCAGGTCACGGGGGAACATTCGGTAGGTCCGTCGCCCTCCAGAATCGGGATGCCGAAGCGCTCCTCGAAGGCGCCCATCAGCGCCTGGGGCATGGCGGAGCCGCCCGATACGCAGAAACGCACCGAGCGCCATTGATCCCGCGCCTCGTCCTCCAGGCGCAACAGCAGGTTATACATGCTCGGCACCCCCAGGAAGATGGTGGCGCCATGCTCGGCGATGGCGGCGCTCACCAGCTTGGGGTCGAAGCGTTCGACGATCACCGAGCCGAGACCATGGAGCAGGGACGTGAGCATGCCGACCGTGGCCGCGAAGACGTGGAACAGGGGCAACACCACCAGCATGCGGTCGCGGTCGGGCTCCAGGTCGAACGCCTGGCGGACGCCCTTCGTATTCGCCCGCAGATTGGCATGGCTGAGCATGGCGCCCTTGGGTCGCCCCGTGGTGCCGGAGGTATAGAGGATCACCGCCAGGTGCCGGTCGGCGTCGATCACCGGTGCGGGTGGGTTTCCCGTCGTTGCCGTCAGCTGGTCCAGGGAGGGGTCCGTGCCGTCGCCGCGGCCGATCCTTACCGGGATTTTCAGCCCGGACACCGCTTCCCGGGCCTGCCCCGCCGCTTCCGCGAGGGTCTCATGATAAAAAAGCCCCCTGGCGCCGGAGTCGTTCAGAATGAAGGCAACCTCCTTGGGATTGAGCATCAGGTTGATGGGGACCACCGTGGCGCCGGCCTTGAGTATCCCGAAATAGGCGACCACGAACTCGGGGGCGTTCGGACAGTAGAGGGCGATCCGGTCGCCGGGCTCGAGCCCCCGCCCCGCCAACCCCGCCGCGACCCCGTCCGAGGCCCGATCCAGCTCCGCGAAGGTCCAGGTCGACCCGGCGCTCAGAAGCGCCGGCTGCTCGCCGCGGTCGCGGGCGACGGCGCGGAAGAGACCGTGCAGGGTATCCTGCTGCTTTGTGCCCGTATTCATCGGTTCGAATCTCCCAGGGTTGCCGAATACCCATTATGCCGGAATGACGGCCAACGGGCGCCTTACCCATGACCCACGATCCCTTTGTGGCTTGGTGTCTTTGGTGCGCCAGG
>JAIZWN010000253.1 GCA_020443945.1 Candidatus Thiosymbion ectosymbiont of Robbea hypermnestra
ATTGATTCCCCCTCTCCCTGCCACCCCTCTCCCGCCAGGGGCGAGGGGCTTTTGGCCGTAGCCAGCCTGGTAGGACCAGGGCTCACCTGGACCGCGCGGCATGGCTTGAGTTTTTAGACAGCCTCTTAGTTTGCAGGGCCCGCCGCCGAGGTACGCGCCTAACCCGATGATCCATCCGGCTTGCCCGTGCCCAACCCGGCGATGGGGACCACATGCGTGGACCGGGGCTCGTCGGCGTAATAGGGGCGCTCACCGTCTCGGCCCTGGGCTTCGGCGAGCTCCTTTTCCCGGGCGGAGATCAGCCCCAGGCACTGGCGAACGTCGGCGATGGTCCGCTCGGAGAGGGGGTGTTTCAGCCCCGGCGGCGGGGTGACGTCCTTGATGACCGCGGCCAGGGTTTTACGCATCGCAATCAGGATCCGTTGTTCTTTGGTGAGTTCCGACATGGTTTGCCTCCAAGGGCAGGGAGTGGCCTTTGGTACATTATTTCAGGATATTCCGCGCAGGAGAATCGTCGCCGGCCGGAGCACCCCCTGGCGACGCCCCTCGCGGTCCGGGGATAGACCGTTACGTTCGACCGCGGCGAACGGCTGAAAAGGAAGGAAACCGGAGCGCGTCATTTTCCGTCTCCGCGTCGCCAAGGCCCATCCATGGGCCTTGGCGGCACCCTCGGAAGAGGACCGGGGAGAAGGGGGATGATCAGCCGCCGTGGCCGACCAGGGTGAAGCCCGCCCAGGCCTTGGGATGGGAGTAGCTGCCGGTTTTGATGATGTCGAGCTGACTGTGGCGCAGGGCGTCCGCGACGGTCTGTCCGCCGCGGGAGAGCTTCTCGAAGGTGCGCACGAGGAGCTCGAGGGTGGTCAACGAGGGGACTTCCCAGTGACTGACGAGGAGGTTTCTGGCCCCGGCGTAGAAGAAGTTGCGCGCCAGGCCGGAGAGCGCCTCGCCGCCGCTTTCCTTACCGCCGCCACCGGTATCGCAGGCGGACAGCACGACCAGATCCGCGTCCATTTTCAGCTTGGTCGCCACCTCGCTGGCCAGCAGAAGGCCGGCGGCGGCCGGTCCCGAGCCCGGGCCGGGGGTTGTTATCAGGGCGGCGTCGGGCAGGCATTCGAGCTTGCTCGGCAGCACCCCGTGGGTGGCGAAGGAGATGTAGCGATAAGCGGTGAGGTCCCGCCGGTGTACCGCGGGGACCGTGAAGGCGCGCCGCAGGACCAGGTCCCGTGAGCCGGCGCCCAGGGCTCTGCCGGGCGTATATCCGGCCCAGCGCCAGGAAGGCCCGGCCCCCGGCGCGGGTACTGCCGATGAGGGCGCGTTCGACGGCGACGGCGGATTTGAGCAGGTCTCGGGCGGTGGCCAGATCGCCGCGTTTTTCCGCGATCTGGGCGCCGAGCATGTCGATCTCCACGGCCCAATCCCGGGGGGCCTCGAAGTCGGCGTCGAAGAGCGCCCGCGCCTGCCGAAACGCCGCCTCGGCGGCATCCAGACGCCCCTGTAGCAGCAGGGCCTTGGCCTCCACGTAGGCCGGCTTGATGGTATTGCTGCGGGCCGCGGTCTCCTCGCCGTGGATCAAGGTCAGCTCAGAGGCCCCCAGGAGCAGGCCGCTCTCGGCGGTGAATTCGCGCCCGCTATCCAGATCGCGCCGGATGGACGGCGAGGCGTAGCCCTGGGTGCGGAACAGATTCTTCGCGCGCTCCGCCTCGACGACCGCCTGGCGATTCTTGCGCTGATTGGCCGAGTGCATCGAGCGGTAGGCATCCAGCCGGGCGCGCTCGATGGCCGGGGAGTCGGCCTCCGTGAGCGCCGTCTCCGAGCGCGCGAACATGGCGTCGGCGGCCTCGAACTTCTCCTGATTGCTGAGCTCCAGGGCCAGGTGCATGCTCAGGGAGGCGACCAGATCCGGCCGGTGCGCCTCGGCCTGCAACAAGGCCTTGCGATACTGCTGCTCGGCGAGCGCGTATTGGCCGCGTTGGTTGTAATAGCGGGCCAGGCGGCGCAGACCCTGGTACTGGGTGAGATTGCCGACGTCGAAATCGGCGCCGGCCACCAGCCCTTCCAGACGCCGCATCTCCTCGGACAAGCCGCCGGAGCCGATGCCGAGGCCAAGGCCGACACGGACCCGGCCGCTGACCACGCCGATTCCCCGCTCCAGCGGTCGGAAGGCGCCGGGAATCCCGTCGCCGAGGTAGATATGCTTCCCGATCCGGGCCACGACCGCCTGATAGGGCCAGTTTCCCGAGCGCAGGGTGCAATCCAGGGCCAGGGCCGCGACACCGTCCAGGATGGACGTGGGGCGCGCCGCGCCGTAGCGGGTGAAATGGTTCAAGCGCAGGCGCCACCAACCTTTCGAGACCAGGGATTGCGGGGAATCGGAGCGGGCGTCGACCACGAATACCGAGCCGCTCGGCTGATCCCAGCTGCCGCATTGCAGGCTGAAATAAGCGGCGCCGGCCTCCGCGATCCTCGCGGGCGCGGACCGCCCGTACAGGGTGCAGGGGTCGCCCCTGTGATTCGCCCCGACCTCGAACTGACGACCGGGGGCTTCGAGCACGTTCACGGGCAGGGGGCACCCCGACAGACAGGCCGCCGCCAGGAGCGCCAGGGCGCCGATCAACCGTCTCTCCGGACTCATCGCAGGAATCCCTCTTAAGGTAACTGTGGGAGGGGGCCGCCCGGAAGCCCTATGTTTCGCGGACCGTCGATGATGGAAAATTCGCTGGTATACGGCTCCCTGCTCTCCCCCCAGATGGCCTCGTTGGCGCCGCTCAGATACACCAGGTCCTCCACCCCGTAATCGGGGATCGCGTAGGCCTCGATCAGGTCGTCGATAAACTGGACCGTGGCATCCACATTCTCCTGCAGCTCGGTCGTTCTATCCCGCACCAGGAATCCCGACAGGTCGAAATCCGAGACCACGCGGCGACCGGCCTTGAGCCTGACGACCCCCCGGTCCGTACGGACGACATCATCTATGACCAGGTCGCTTTCCGACGCCTCGGCGCATAGCAGAATATTGCCGGCCCCGACCACGCGAACCGGCGCGAAAACATCGAGCCGTCCGTAATCCTCCGGGGTACCGAACCCCTTGGTGATCACCTCGATATCGCCATTGCGCGCCCTGATGCCGGTGATCCCCGAGGCCGTGCCGATAACCAGATTATCCTGAATGCCGTCCACCTGGATCAGAAAGACGCCGCCGCCATCGGCCCGCGCGGCGACGGTGCCCACATCGATCCGCATGGGCGCGCTCGCCGCGCCGATCGACCCGCCGCTACGCAGGGCCAGAGTTCCCGCGTTATCGGTCGTGGTGTGCAGCCGACCGCCCTCGAGCTGCCGGATATCGCCGTTCGCGGAGAGCCTCAGATCACCCGCGCCCGTCTTCACCAGCCCCCCGACCGCCAGATCGTTCCCGGAGAAGAGCCGGATATCGCCGTCTTTGGAGGTGCGTACCCCCGCCGTGGCGACAACCAGCTCGCTGCCCGTCGTTATCTCGATATCCGCTCCCGCCGCGGCCTCGATTCCGGTCCCCGAGCCCACGGTGACCCCATCGGTCTCGGCAAGATAAACACCGCCAGAACGGGTTGTCCGGGCCTCGATGTGGGTCACGGCCGTGTCCACATCGGCGCCTTCACCCGGCGCGCCGATACCCGTGCCCGCGGTCAGCACAAGAGTACCGCCGACCAGATTCTCGTTACCCGGACCTTCACCGGCAGCCGTGGCGTCGTGATCGGTAATGGCCCCACCCGCGATGAGATTGATGGCGCCGGTGCCAGCGTCGATACGGCCCAGGGCAAGGTCGTCGGCTTCATGAATGAAAATGCCGCCGCTGGTACTGGTAGCGTCGAGCTTGCCCGCCTTCTTCTCGCCCGCGACCAGCCTACTCGCATCAGTATTGAGCAGCTTGGCAGGGCCGCCAATCGCCTTGCCAGCGTTGAGGGTGATGGTAGCCGCCGAGATCAACCCTGTGCCCCCGATAGCCCCAGCCGAGTCGATGCTAATCTGGTCCTCCGCGGCGGTGGTGGTGCCGGTGAGATTGATGTCGCCGGTGCCGGTAGTGGTGAGATTGATGTTCTTGCCAGTTCCGCTGGCCCTAATCGGCCCGGTCACTCCAGCGCCGGTGTTGCTCAGGGCGATGGCCCCATCATTGGTGGTAACGGTGCCGAAAGCCACCGTGCCGCCGCCGCTCTGGTCGAACCGGATGTCGCCGGTGGCGCTGCCGGTGGGGTTGGTACTGGTAAGACTGGTCACGGTGACGAGGGAACCCAAGGTGTTGCCGATAACGATGCCGCCATCGTCGGTGTTGGCACTGATCGTAGCCGCGGCGGTGTCGATATCGGCGTCCCCGTCCGCGCCGATACCGCTGGCTGCCTGGAGGGTGATTGCGCCACCGACTAGTGCCCCGTTTCACCTTATTTTTCGCTCTCAGCGCGGCGAGAAGCGGCCAGCCGCGAGGCGCGTGAGCGCA
>JAIZWN010000254.1 GCA_020443945.1 Candidatus Thiosymbion ectosymbiont of Robbea hypermnestra
CTGACCCAAATCGATATCGAGCGTATGCCATCTTTCGCCATTGGCTTCGAACGTGGTGAGAAAAGGGGCGAGAAAAGAGGCGAGGCGCAGGTTGTGCGTCGTCTGTTGAGCCGGCATGGTGTCGCGGAGGTTTCCGAGTTGCTCGACCTTTCACCGGAGAAGGTGGAACGTATCGCCGCAAAGGGAGGTGATGACGACCTGGTGCACAACCAGCATTGATGAGGTTGGCATGGCGCGCAGGTTGGGGTGAGCTGGCAACCCCAACAAATCACTCTAAAGATGGGTTAGGAATGAGTAAAGCAGGCACCTGGCAAGATAATCCAGAGCTCCGATTATTCCAAGGAGGTCTCTAAACCCTGATTGCTTTCAGGATATACGAAGCGAAGTGTGCCCATCGATTCACTCATTGGCTGTCATCGACGAGGTGACTTATGGCACGCATATTCCCGGAAATCGAGCAGGAATTTTTTCAACTGAACCCGAAAGAAAAGGCCGCGTTAGGGCCGTAGGCTGGGTTGAGAGACGAAGCCCAGCTTTTACTGGGTTCCTGCGGATACCCAAGTAACAGGCTGCCGCTGCATGCCAAAGTGGGTCTTTTTTCCCATACTCAATCCGAACCGAGCGATTCCGCTTCTGCAATAATCCGGTTCCCGATTAAACACAACCGGAGACCCACATGCTGAGATTCGTCCTCCTGTTGCCGGTCCTGCTGGCCTGGCCGGCATTTGGCAGCGAGTGCTTCTGTCTGGTCACCGCCGCCGACACCACTTGGTTCGACTGCCGGGAACTGCCCTGTTCCTGCTGCCCCCAACCACGGATCTTCTGTCTGGATGCCGCTACCGGCGAACAGAAGGATCTGACCAAGCGAGCGGATCTGGAGCGAGTAGCGGACGGGGAGCCCCGCTGTAGTCCCTGCCGGTTGAGCGATATGCCTGGCCTGAAGCATATCCCCCGCGGAGAGCATGGAGAAGACGACACGCAAAAGACACCGCCCGCGACCACGCCCCGGCCTGGTGACGAAGAAGAAAAGCAGCCGTGAGTAACAATCCCCGCATCTTGGACCTCGGCGTCGCCGTCACTCTGGCCACGGCCCTCGTCTACACCGCTGGTTGGTCCTACGCCTACCATTGGTACGACCGCTTCGAGCTGGGTCTGATCGGTCTGGGCATCCCCTTCGAATACCACTTCATGTACGGCTTCTGGGTCTTGCAGTCGTTCTGGTGGCTGATACTCGCCATCGCCGGGATGGTAGCCCTGACCTATTGGGCCCGGGTCGACCCGGTTTTGGACCTCATGGCGCGCACGGCGCTGCTCTGGGGCCTCCTCGTCTTCGTCCTCTTTTACTATATGGGTGGGGCCGTCGCTCGGGCCGACTACCGGGATCACCGAGAAGCGGGATTCGGTCACTATCCCCTGGTCCGGATCTGGAGCACACTGGACCCAGGCGACGCCCCCGCCAGGCTCCGGGGCCTGCCGCAGGATTTGATCGCCGGCAATTACCGGCTCCTGCTGCAAACGGCCCAATCTCTGTATCTCATTCGACCCGACCGGGACGGCGGTCAGATCCCAACCCTCCAGCTACCGCGCAATCAAATCCGGGCCCTGCGGCGGATACCCACCAATCCGGGGAATTGAACCACAGAGAATGAAGATGATAAACGCAAGATCCAGGATTGCTTGTTTGGTGGCCGTACTGCTGACCGCGACCGGCCCGGTTTGGGCGCTGGAGCCCGTTGGCCCCGCCTCCGAGGCCGTGCTCCAAATACTTCGTGGGCAGGAAGGGGAAGAGCCAACTGAGAAGGATCTGGTCGGCACCCTCAACCGAGCCACGGTCGGTTTCCTCCAGGCTGGCGAATACGTCCAGGCCGAGACCGTCGCCCGCGAGGCATTGGCATTGGCTGAGCGGGATCTTGGTCCAGAGCACCAAGTAACTCTCACCACACTGAACAACCTTGCATCTTCACTTGATAAACAAGGTCGCCATGGCGAGGCCGAGCCCCTGTATCTGCGCGCCATCGAGGCCCAAGAACGGGTCCTGGGCCAGGACCATCCCGATACCCTCATCAGCGTCAACAACCTTGCTGTGCTGTATTACGCGCAAGGCCGTTATGACGAGGCTGAACCGCTGCATAAACAAGCTCTTGAGGGCCGCGAGCGGGTACTGGGCCGGGATCACCCCCAAACCCTCGACAGCCTCAACAACCTCGCCGAGCTGTATCGAGCGCAAGGCCGTTATGACGAGGCTGAACCGCTGCATAAACAAGCTCTTGAGGGCCACGAGCGGGTACTAGGACGGGATCACCCCCGTACCTTGATTAGCGTCAATAACCTAGCCTTGCTATATCACATCCGAGGCCGTTATGACGGGGCCGAGTCCCTGTATCTGCGTGCCCTGGAGGTCCAAGAGCGGGTACTGGGTCGGGACCATCCCCAAACCCTCATCAGCCTCAGCAACCTGGCCGAGCTATATCGAGCCCAAGGCCGCTACGATGAGGCCGAGCCGCTCTTGGTGCGTGCCCTGGAGGCTAGTGAGCGGGTACTGGGCCGGGACCATCCCCAAACCCTCCTCAGCCTCAACAACCTGGCCGTGCTCTATCAAGCCCAAGGCCGTTATGATGAAGCTGATCCGCTGCATCTGCGTGTTCTGGAGACCAGCGAGCGGACACTAGGCCGAGATCACCCCCGAACTCTCAGCAGCCTCAATAACCTAGCCAGGCTCTATGAAGATCAAGGCCGTTATGGCGAGGCCGAGCCCTTGTATCTGCGTGTCCTCAAGGCCAACGAGCGGACACTGGGTCAGGATCACCCTCAGACTCTCAATAGCGTCAATAACCTCGCTGGGCTATATCGAGCCCAAGGCCGTTATAGCGAGGCCGAGCCCCTGTATCTGCGCGCCCTGGAGATCCGCAAGCGGACACTGGGCCAGAACCACCCTGATACCCTCGCTAGCATCAGCAACCTGGCCGGGCTGTATCACGCCCAAGGCCGTTATGACGAGGCCGAGCCACTCTTGGTACGCACTCTGGAGGCCAACGAGCGGGTATTGGGCCAGGACCACCCTCAAACCCTCACCAGCGTCAATAACCTCGCCGAGTTGTATCGAATGCAAGGCCGTTCTAGAGAGGCTGAGCCGCTCTATCTGCGTGCCTTGGAGGCCAAAAAGCAGGTACTGGGTAAGTATCACCCCAATACCCTCAACAGCGTCAACAGCCTAGCCTTCCTGTATCACGCCCAAGGTCGTTATGGCGAGGCCGAGCCACTGTTTGTGCGTGCCCTCGAGGCCGGCGAGCGGATTCTGGGCCAAGATCATCCAAACACCCTCAAAGTTCAGCTCAATCTGGCCCTTGTACTGATCAGCAGCGGGCAGCAAGGTCAGGCCGTGCGGGAACTGCGCCGTATGGATGGGCGTTTGCGCGGCTTTGTCGGTGAGCAGCTCGCTACCACTCACCGGGAGTTGGTCCGCCGCCAATGGCTGCTGTCCGAATCCAGGTTCCAGAATGTGGTATTCAATCTTGCCCTACAGCATCCCGGACCGGATACCTTGCGGCTGGCCGCCGATGTGTTGCTGCGCTGGAAGCGTTTGGCCGGCGAGGCCGAGGCATTGACCGCCCGGCTCGTCCGAACCAGCCGAGACCCACAAGTGGTAAAAACCGCCAAGGCACTGAGCAAACGCCGGGCAGAACTAAGCCGGTTGGTAAATCTGCCTATGCCGGACGAAAAGACCACCGCTACCGCCCGTAAGAACGCCATTGCCGCCGCCCGTGCAGAGATGGAACGCCTGGAGGTGGAGCTGGCCGGACTCAGCCAGGAATTCCAAGGCCATCTGGCAAGCCGTACCGTCGACTGGCAGCAGGTGAGATCCGAATTGCCTCGGAACTCGGCCCTGCTTTCCCTGCGTGCCTTCAGCCCGGTTGGCTTCAAGACCGGAGATTCCGGGGAGCCGCATTGGCTGGCCCTCTTGATCCCCGCGGATCCCGGCGACGGACCCGAGCTCCTGCTCCAGCACTTGGGCCCAATCGCGCCGACGACCCAGGTCCAACGTGCCCTCCGGGAAACCATCCTGCGGGAGACTAGCAGCAAGGAGGCTGCCCGCAAGCTCTACCAGTTGCTCTTCGGAAAGCTGGATGCCGAGCTGACCAAATACGACCGGCTCTACATCGCCGCGGACGGCGCACTGGATCTGGTCGCCTTTGCGCGGCTGGTGGTTCCGGACGGGCGCTATTGGGTCGAGCGCCAGGAATTGCACCGGATTCAGAACGGGCGCGACCTGCTTAAATCCGGTTCAGATTCGGCCTCCGCCGCCAAGGGCATGATCGCCTACGGTGGCGTGGACTACACGAACTTCCCGGCGCTCGATACGACACCCTCACCCCCGGCTGCAACACCACCGACCACGGATGGGCTGATTACCATGACCCGGCGCCCTTGCGACGAACGGGGGAATTTCGGGAATCTGAAGTTCACGGGTTCCGAGGCCAAGGCAGTTGCGGATTTCTATTCGGCCCCTGACGGCCGCAAGGCCGAGGTTTGGCGGGGCCGAGATGCCTCGGAGACCCGGATCAAGGCCCGGCTTAAAGCTCTCGCTTCCCCGCCGCGGGTATTGCATCTGGCTACCCACGGCTTCTTTTGCAAAGAGAAATCGGAACGCACCGAGCGGCCCATGACCCTGGCCGGCCTGGCCCTGGCTGGTGCCAATGCTGGTTTTCAAGGCAAGCTCAGCCCCACCGGCGAGGACGGTATCCTCTATGCCCTGGAGGTCCAGGATCTGAATCTGGAAGACACCGAGCTGGTCACCCTCTCCGCCTGCGATACCGGCAAGGGTGAGGTGGATTACTCGGAAGGCGTCTATGGCTTGGTGCGCGCCTTTCGCATCGCCGGCGCCCGCAACCTGCTGATGACCCTCTGGTCCCTGGACGACCCTGTGGCCGCGGTCTTCATGCGAGACTTTTATATAAACTGGCTCCAGGACCACAAGCCTCACCCGGCCGAAGCCCTGCGGAAGACCCAACTGGACTGGATCCGGGCCAAGGACTCCAAGCGCAGTAATCCGAGCTACTGGGCGCCCTATGTCCTGATCGAGGGGCGGTAGCCCGTAGATTCACTACATCCCATGGGGACTATCATGACGGCAAAGGACATCATCAGCCGCAGTCTGCTCAAACGGCTGACCACCGATTTCGCCCGCCACCTCTTGGGGCTCGATGCCCGGACCCTTGAACTCCTGGAGACCCAGAATCAGCGGATCGAAGATCGCCGGGCGGATCTGGTCGCCCGTATGCGCAGAGCCGACGG
>JAIZWN010000255.1 GCA_020443945.1 Candidatus Thiosymbion ectosymbiont of Robbea hypermnestra
CTGACCCAAATCGATATCGAGCGTATGCCATCTTTCGCCATTGGCTTCGAACGTGGTGAGAAAAGGGGCGAGAAAAGGGGCGAGAAAAGGGGCGAGAAAAGGGGCGAGAAAAGGGGCGAGAAAAGGGGCGAGGCGCAGGTTGTGCGTCGTCTGTTGAGCCGGCATGGTGTCGCGGAAGTTTCCGAGTTGCTCGACCTTTCACCGGAGAAGGTGGAACGTATCGCCGCAAAGGGAGGTGATGACGACCTGGTGCGCAACCAGCATTGATGAGGTTGGCATGGCGCGCAGGTTGGGGTGAGCTGGCAACCCCAGCAAATGGTCCTACTTCATTCCGCTGAAGGCTACCCCTCATGATTCCGGCATTCACTCGGAATTCCACGCTGGTCACGGACCATACGGATCGACTCGCGGACCACATCGATCAGCGGGTACGTCTACACGACATCGCCTGGGAGGACTACGAGCGACTAGTAACCTCGCGCGGCGATCAATGCGGCGTGCGCGTTACCTATCTGGAGGGAGCGCTCGAGCTCATGGCCCCATCCATCCACCATGAATCGCTGAAGACGCGGCTTACAAGGCTTCTGGAAACCTATGCCGAAACGGTCGGCATCGAGCTGGAAGGCTACGGCTCCTGGACCGTCAAATCACAACCGCGGGCACGGGGGTTCGAGGCCGACGAATGCTATATCATCGGACCGATCGAGGCACCACCGGAGATTCCGGACATCGCCATCGAAGTCGTTTGGACCTCCGGAGGGATCGACAAGCTGGAGGTCTATCGCGGTTTGGGCGTACCCGAAGTCTGGATGTGGCAAGCGGGATCACTGCGCTTTTTCCTGCTCCAGGAAGACGGCTACCTCACCGGCACCCGCAGCCGGTTGCTCCCCGACCTGGACCCAGCCCTGATCGCCCGCTGCATGGCGCAAAAGAGCCAAACCCGAGCGGTGCGGGCATTGCGCTCCGCCCTCGGTGAGAGCAACGAGCGCGTAGATACTCTGTTCCACTGCAAGTCCGATTTGCCTCCAGTCCATAAACAGAATGAATCAGGACGCCGCTTCCGGCA
>JAIZWN010000256.1 GCA_020443945.1 Candidatus Thiosymbion ectosymbiont of Robbea hypermnestra
CTTTTCTCGCCCCTTTTCTCACCACGTTCGAAGCCAATGGCGAAAGATGGCATACGCTCGATATCGATTTGGGTCAGCATTTCGGCCTCCTTAACTTGTGTCTGCAGATTCCGGTTCTCCGAGAGAATCTCCAGCATGGTGATCTGTTCGCGGAGTCTCCGCTCGTTTTCACCCAGCAACTCTCGTAAGCGGTGCACAATGTAGGTGACCACCTCCCGGGGATTCCGGTCGCCGAAGTCGCACAGAACGGCCAGCACCAGGGCATCGGGATTGTCCTGTGCCAGCAGACCGGCACAGTCGACCTGGTGCATGTCCACCAGGTTGTAGCGGTAGTCGAGTAACTCCGGCTCGTCGAGACCCGCCGGCATGGTTAGACGGTCGGTCCCGATGTAAATCAGGAATTGGCGGATCGGTCCGGGGTGACCGGCAAAGCGGATATCGGTGTAGTAGCGCAGCATCCGTAGCGGCATATCCGCGGTATTGTTGTTGGCGATTTCGATGTGCAGCAGGAATTCCGCACCGTCGGCTCTGCGCATACGGGCGACCAGATCCGCCCGGCGATCTTCGATCCGCTGATTCTGGGTCTCCAGGAGTTC
>JAIZWN010000257.1 GCA_020443945.1 Candidatus Thiosymbion ectosymbiont of Robbea hypermnestra
GGAACGGATAGGCCAAATCTAAGGACACGGGAAACCTGTCCTCTACTCTACTGTGAGAATTGAGAACGTCCCCTAGAGGGAGCCTTGAAAAATTGCCTCCCTGCAATTTTTCCAAACATTGACGGGCTCGAAAAACGGCAGGGTATCGGCGGTCTACAACTTGCGCTCGAGCTCCTCCCACAAGGCCCGATAGGCCCTGGCGGCGGCGCCGGCGGGCGCATAGGCGGGCAGGGGCTGGCGGTGAAGACCCATCTGCTCCACGTCCGAGGCATAGGGGATATGGGTGTCGAGCCGCTCCGCGGGGTGTTCCGGCAGGCGATCGAGGAGCTCCCGATGCAGACGCTTGCGGCGATCCACCATGGTGAACAGGGGCATGACGCGCGGTTTTTCGAGCCGGACGTGATCTTGCAGGAACTTAAGCAGCTGCTCCAGGGTGCGCACCGAGAGGGTGGTGGGAATCATGGGCACCAGGATGGCGTCGGAGGCCAGGAAGATGTTCTCCGAGACCAGGGAGATGCTGGGCGGGCAGTCCAGAAAGAGGTAGTCGTATTCCGCGGACAGGGGCTCGATCAGGCGTGACAGCCGCCGGGTGGGCCGCTTCGCGTCCTCCAGCGCCAGGTCCAGGTTGCGGAAGGAGAAGTCCGCGGGCAACAGGTCCAGGTTCTCGAAATCGGTGCCCTTCACCGCCGCGTCGAGCGTGCGCTTGCCCCGCACCAGGGCCTTGCCGCCCCCCTTGATCTTGGGCTTTACCCGGAAGTAGAAGGTGGCGGCGGCCTGGGGGTCTAAGTCCCACACGAGGGTGCGGTTGCCGTCCGCTGCGGCCAGGTAGGCGAGGTTGACGGCGGTGGCGGTCTTGCCCACCCCGCCCTTGATGTTGTAGACGCCGATTACCTTCAAGAGGGTTGGCCTCGCGGGTGGGCGGGGACGAACAGGGCGCGGAAGATGGCCCGGTTCTCCCGGGAATCGAAGTCGGCGAAGAGCCGTGGGAATTCGCGCCGGGCCCGCTGCTGACGGTCGAGCAGGTCACCGACCAAAACGCCCATGGCGAGCAGGGTGTCGGTCTCGGCCCTGCCCTCGGTATGCAGACGCCGGGCGGTCTCCCGCAGATGATCGGCCTGTACCGCCAGGTCCTGGAAGCGGCCCAGGTTGTCGAGCAACGCCTTGAGCCGCTTGACCAGGGCCCCGATTCGCGGTTTCGGGTAGAGGCTGCCGAAGAACTCCAGCAGATAGCGGAGCTTCTTGCACTCTTTGCGTAGCTCGTGCAGCTCGGGGGCGGGGGAATCGGGGGTGATTGCCCGCCCGGCCTTGCGCACCCGCCGGTAGAGGCCCCGGATGCGGGCGTCCGCCACCTCCCTGGTCGGGCGCATGGCATTCCCGACGGCGGAATGCTCCGGGACCGGCGCCTCGAGAAAGACCCGCCAGGAGGCCAGCAGGCCCTTGAATTCCGTTGCTTCGAGCGCCGCTACCAGCGCCTCGTGGAGCCCCTGGTACTGATCCTTCAGGAAATCCCGCAAGGGCTCGAGGCCGGGCCGCAGAAGGGCGGGCAAAGAGGCCTGGTAGGCGTCGAAATCCAGCAGATAGACGTCCAGATCCCGCACCGGGCCGGTGATTTGCTGCACCTGGGCGAAGCGCTCCTTGTAATCCGCCACCAGGTCCGGCGCGAACACGCCCTTGATCTGGGTGAGCGCCGAGCGGGTGCGCCGGGTGGCTACCCGCAGGTCGTGCAGAAATTCCGAATCCAGATTGGCCTTGGCGCCCTCGAGATTGGCCTCCAGGGTAGCCAGCAGCCCACGCAAGATATCCTTGGCGGTGGCATCCGCCCGCCGGTCCCCGTCCAGGCGGTAGTCGAGCTTCGAGGAATAATCCCCCGGACGGCGGCCCGTAGCGGCCAGGGCCTCCGGCAAGACCTCGGCGCGCGCCGGCTTCAGCGCCAGGTCCTGGCCCAGCATCCGCGCGGCCTTCCGTAGCTCCGCCCCATAGCCCCGGACCGGCAACAGGCCGATGCGCGCCGCCAGCGGACCTTCATGGTCGCGGGCCGGGTCCCGGAAGCGGTTGTCCTCGAGCACCAGGCGGACGACGGTCTTGTCGTCCTCGTTGAGCAGGCGCAGGGGTTGCACCCGGCTGCGGACCTCCAGCAGGGGCAACAAGCGACGGATTCCCAGCACCGGTTCGAGCCGGGCGCGCACCGGACCCTCGGGCAGATCCCGGACAAAGCCCGGCTCCGCATCACTGGGCTGCACACAGGGTGGATCCTCGGTGGCCGAATCCCGCCACAGCAACCGGCGGCAACCGGCCTCCAACCGCTCCTCCAGCGTGGCGTGGGCGAGATACAGACGCCAGTCGAAGCTGTCGAGAAAGCGCCTGGTCACCTCATAGGCCGGATCTTCGGCACAGGGTATCCGCGCGCGGATGTGCTCCTTGACCGTCTCCGGGTCGATCCCGTCCGGGATCAGATATTCGCATTCGCTCCGGGCCATCTCTTCGCGGGTCTTGTCTGCCAATTGAGGAGGTCGCAAAAGCCCATCCCTGGACCGCGTCGGGTGTCGCCTTTTGCGATACCCTCCCGAGGGAAGCTCAGGATAATGAAGCTCAGGATCACTACTGTCCGGGTAAATTATCGAATAGATTCAATTGGTTGCTGACTCCACCCCCATGATTTCTGTAACCTA
>JAIZWN010000258.1 GCA_020443945.1 Candidatus Thiosymbion ectosymbiont of Robbea hypermnestra
GGAACGGATAGGCCAAATCTAAGGACACGGGAAACCTGTCCTCTACTCTACTGTGAGAATTGAGAACGTCCCCTAGATCAATCCGCCGGCGAGGCAACCATGACCCTCAATGAGCTGCGTTACATCGTAGCGGTAGCCAGAGAGCGCCATTTCGGCCGCGCCGCGGAGGCCTCCTGCGTCAGCCAACCGACCCTGAGCGTGGGGGTCAAAAAGCTGGAGGACGAACTCGGGGTCAGCCTGTTCGAGCGTGATCCGGGGGAGATCGGCATCACCGCCATCGGTCACCGGATCATCGAGCAGGCCCAGCGGGTATTGGAAGAAGCGGACGGAATCAAACACCTGGCCCGCCAGGGCAAAGACCCGCTGGCCGGCCGGCTGCGTCTCGGGGCCATCCCCACCATCGGCCCCTACCTGCTGCCCCGGCTGCTGCCCCGGATCGCGGAACAGGCACCGGAAATGCCGCTCATCATCGAAGAAAACCTCACCGCCATCCTGAGCGAACGCCTCAAGCGCGGCGATCTGGACATCATCCTCATCTCCCTGCCCTTCGAGCAGCCGGGGATACTGACACGGCCTCTCTACGACGAGCCCTTCGTCGTACTCCTGCCGAGCCGCCATCCCTGGTCCGACCAAACCTCGGTAACTATCGACCAGCTCGGCGGCGAGGACATCCTGCTGCTCGGGCCGGGACACTGCTTCCGGGATCAGGTGCTCAAGATCTGCCCGCACGGCATCAAATCCACCGCCGGCGACGATGGCCGGCAACCCAGACTCGAAGGGGGATCACTGGAAACCATCCGCTACATGGTAGCTGGCGGCATCGGGATCACCCTACTGCCCTGCGGCGCCGCGGCGACGGACCGATTCGCGGAACCCCTGGTGCGGGCCCTGCCCCTCGCCGGGGAGCCCCCGCGACGGCGGGTAGGTCTGGCCTGGCGCAAATCCTTCTCGCGCCTCGCCGCGGTGGACGCCCTCGCGCGGGCCATCCGGGCGGCGGCCCTCCCCTGCGTCACCTATGCGGACCCGGCCTGAGCCACACGGTGCACCGGAAACACCCCGCGGAAAACAACAAGGCAAGTAGTCAGCAGCCGGTGATCACTAACCACGGATGGAACGATAAACCTCGGAACGGCCGCGTTTGCTCAGCACCAATTGCCAGAGCTGGCCCTGGCGGGAGCGGAAGTAGCCGGCACAGGAGTTCAGGTAGTACTTGAACATGCGGTAGAAACGCTCATCGTACTGGTCCGCGAGCCGCGGCCAGGCGGCATCGAAGTTTTGCCACCAAGCCATGAGGGTACGGTCATAGTCCTGCCCGAAGTTATGCCAATCCTCGATGATGAAGGCGAGCTCGACGGCCTTGCCGACCTGCCCGGGTGAGGGAATATAGCCATTGGGAAAGATATACTTGTCGATCCACGCATTCGTGGTGGGCATGTGGTTGTAGTTGCCGATCGTGTGGAGCAGAAACAACCCATCCGCCGCCATCGCCCGTTTGACGGCCGCGAAATAGGCCGGGTAATTCTTCGAGCCCACGTGCTCGAACATGCCTACGGAAACGACCTTGTCGAAGCAGCCGCTCAGGTCCCGGTAATCCATCAGCTCGATGGTTACCGGCAGACCCGCGCAGTGCTCCCGCGCGAAACCCTGTTGCTCCTTCGAGATCGTGATGCCGGTTACCTCGACGCCATAGTTCCGAGCCGCGAAGCGGGCCAGTCCGCCCCAGCCGCAGCCGATATCCAGCAACCGCTCGCCGGGTTTCAGCTCCAGCTTGTCGCAGATCAGGCGCAGCTTCGCGAGCTGGGCCTGTTCCAGATTCGTAGCGTCCTGCCAGTAGCCGCAGCTGTAGCTCATGGTCGGATCCAGCATGGCCGCATAGACATCGTTGCCGATGTCGTAATGATGCTCCCCGACCTGGAACGCGCGCTGGCGCGATTGGCGGTTGAAAAGAAAACTCCGCAGAATCGCCCCCAGAAACCGGAGCCTGAACAGGCTCCGTGCCTTGGTATTGAGGTCGACCCGCAATAATTTGTTGAAGGTTTCGTCCAGGCGCTCGCTCTCCCAGGCCTGGTCCATATAAGACTCGCCGAGACCGAGGGTACCCCGACGGAGAACCCGGTCGTAGAATGCCGGGTCGCGTACCTGGATATCCCAAGGCCGGTCGCCATCGAACCGCACGTCAGCCGACGCCAACAGCCGAATCAGGACGTCGGGCGCCCTTCGCTTTTCCGGTTTGTGGCTATAGTCGGTCTCCATCGCACTATTCCGTGCCGAAACCATCCGTATACTCCCAATTTGCGATCGTAAATTTCATCTGTCGATGCCAAGGATAATCCTAGCCGCTGAAGCGAAAGAGGCAAGCGAATTGATCCCCACGACAATTGAGGTCGCGTCTCTTGCGACAGGGATTTTACGGGAAGCGGGACAGGCTTTCGTACCCATGGGCACAATGCGATGACGAATGATTGCCGGCCCCCCTCGTAAGGTTCCCCAAAAACCCCAGATTGGCTTCCCGCGGATATTCTGGTATAAATTGTAAGGATTTCAGATAGTCGCGTCAGGATGCGCGGCATGATAAACAAAAAAGGGAGAACACCAGAGGAGTAAAGATTTTGGGAATCACCGCAAGAGTCGCCGAAGAAACCCCTCAATCCGTTCCCCCCTACCTGGAGCGCCATTATTGGTGGGCCTATGTGCATCCGAATGCGGTACGCGTGTTCGAGCGCCAGTGGCTCGTCAACCTCATCCTGTGGGGAAATTTCGGGCGCTTGCGTGATCTTGCCCTGGAAAGCCTCGGCAACCCGGTCGGTGGCCGCACGCTGCAAGTGGCCTGCGTCTACGGCAATCTCACGCAACGCCTGGTGGAGCGTCTCGACCAGGGTGCCCGCCTGGACGTGGTGGATATCCTGCCCGTCCAGTTGGAAAACCTGGCGCGAAAGCTGGGGCCGGCCCCCGGCACAACCCTCGCGCTCAGCGATTCGGCGGACCTGAAGGCGCCGGACGCCCATTACGACCAAGTCCTGGTCTTCTTCCTGCTACACGAACAACCCCTGGAGACCCGCAAGCGTACCCTGGCGGAAGCGCTTCGAGTCACCAAGCCGGGCGGGCGGGTCCTGCTGGTCGATTACCACCGCCCCCATCCGGCGAATCCCCTGCGCCTGATCATGACCCCGGTGCTGCGGCTGCTCGAGCCCTTCGCGCTCGACCTCTGGCGCGATGAAATCTCGACCTGGTTGCCGCGGGACATGCCGGACCTGCAGATGCGCAAACAAACCTTCTTCGGCGGCTTGTACCAGATGATGGAGGTCAAACGGGCCGAAGGTAGTTGACGTTTATCGCATAAGGGAACCTTGAAAAATCCAAGGCGCCCATAAGCAGGATGCGGGTTCCGATTCGCATCCCCCCTGCTGCACCGTTCATGCGCCGATGGTTGGTCGGGCGGCTCTATCATCCGCCATTTCACCTTCTGACGGTTTCCGCCGGGCATGGACCGGGATTTCCGAACGGGGGGCGAAGCTATCGCCGCAGTCCGGTGGCGGTTGCACAACCAGCGAAGGCAAGCCCGCTCTTTTCAAAGGGGGTGCGCGAGCGGCGATTGCCCGAATGAATCGAATGCCCCCCTGAGGAATCAGACATGACCCGAGACCAACAGATCCAGGCCCTCGAACAAGACTGGGCGGAAAATCCCCGGTGGACCGATGTCGAGCGCGGCTACTCCGCCGCGGATGTAGTCCGCCTGCGCGGCTCCATCCAGCCCGAGTACACCTATGCCCGGCGTGGGGCCGAAAAGCTGTGGGAGCTGGTCCGCGGCGAGGCCAAAAAGGGTTACGTCAACTGCATGGGCGCCATCACGGCCGGCCAGGCCATGCAACAGGCCAAGGCCAGAATGGAGGCCATCTATCTATCCGGCTGGCAAGTGGCGGCCGACGGCAACACCTCCGAAACCATGTACCCGGACCAGTCCCTCTATGCCTACGACTCGGTGCCCACCATGGTGCGGCGCATCAACAACGCCTTCAAGCGGGCGGACGAGATCCAGTGGGCACGCGCCATCGAACCCGCCGATCAAGACTATGTGGACTATTTCCTGCCCATCGTGGCGGACGCGGAGGCCGGATTCGGCGGCGTGCTCAATGCCTTCGAGCTCATGAAAAACATGATCGCCGCCGGGGCCGCCGGCGTGCACTACGAAGACCAGCTCGCCGCGGTGAAAAAATGCGGCCACATGGGCGGCAAGGTACTGGTCCCCACCCGCGAAGCGGTCGAGAAAATCATCGCCGCCCGTCTGGCCGCGGACGTCTGCGGCGTACCCACCCTGGTGCTGGCCCGCACCGACTCCGAGGCGGCCAACCTCCTGACCAACGACGTGGACGCCAACGACAAGCCCTTCCTCACCGGCGAGCGCACCAACGAAGGCTTCTATCGGGTCCGCAACGGCTTAGAGCAAGCCATCAGCCGCGGTGTGGCCTACGCCCCCTACGCGGACCTGGTGTGGTGCGAGACCGGCACCCCGGACCTCGGCTTCGCCCGCGAGTTCGCCCAAGCCGTACTGGAGAAAAACCCCAACAAACTGCTGGCCTACAACTGCTCGCCCTCCTTCAACTGGAAAAAAAACCTGGACGACGCCACCATCGCCAAGTTCCAGGACGAGCTCTCCGACATGGGCTACAAATACCAGTTCATCACCCTCGCCGGCATCCACAACATGTGGTTCAACATGTTCGACCTCTCCTACGACTATGCCCGCGGCGAAGGCATGAAGCACTACGTCGAAAAGGTCCAGGAACCCGAATTCGCCGCCCGCGACCGGGGCTACACCTTCGTCTCCCACCAGCAGGAAGTCGGTGCCGGCTACTTCGACGACGTCACCACCACCATCCAGGGCGGCGCCTCCTCGGTCACCGCCCTCACCGGCTCCACGGAAGAGGCCCAATTCTAGCGAGGCTTTGCCTTAAGACCACGAGGCATGACCAACCGCACTGAAGAACCACCGAGGCAGACACGGATAAACACGGATTGTGATCTGTGTTTATCCGTGTCTGCCTCCGTGGTTCAAAGAATTTGCGATTCCCGCCCAACAAGCGCAGCGCGGTAGGATGGGTAGAGGCGCACCAAATGAGCTTTGGGTATGCCAATAATCTTAACCGCGCCGAAACCCATCACCCACAGCGCGGTAAGATGGGTAGAGGCGCGCCAATGGGCTTTGGGTAGGCCAATCATCTCAACCGCGCCGAAACCCACCACCCACAGAAACCTTTAATGATAAATTTCTACGAAGGAAAAAATGACCGGCTATCGGCGCTGGCGCGTTCCCGGCGGTTGTTATTTTTTTACCGTCAACCTCGCCAGACGCAAAAATAATTCCTTGTTAGTACAACATATTAACCTGCTACGCAAAGCATTCCGCAAAGTCAAACAGGCCCATCCGTTTCACCTTGATGCGGTTGTCGTTTTACCGGAACATTTGCATTGTGTTCTGACTTTGCCGGACGGCGACGACGATTATTCAATGCGCTGGCGACAAATTAAATCCGCTTTTTCGGAAAAACTACCGCCTATTGAATACCGCTCTCATAGCCGCCGCCACAAAAATGAACGAGGCATTTGGCAACGACGCTTTTGGGAGCATGTCATCCGCAACGAGGAAGATTATGCCGCGCATGTGGATTATGTCCATTACAATCCGGTAAAACACGGACATGTGGAACGTGTTATCGACTGGCCGTATTCTTCATTCCACAGATATGTCACCTGCGGCCTGTATCCCATGGATTGGAGCGATACTACCCGAATTAAAGATTTAGATTTGGATTAACAGATGGGTTTCGGCGCGGGAAAAACCGCGCCAAAAACCACTACCCGAGCCCGCGCCTCTACCCATCCTACGCGCTGGTTAGCTTCCCGTTAGACAATACGAACACGAGATTCAAAGAACTGTAGCATCCGGCGAGAGTTAATGATTTGTCACCGGAAATTATAGTGTTTTCCATCAACGAGAGGAGAGAATGATGAAAGCAATTCAGATGTTAGTCTTGGGCTTTTTCTTGTGCATGATCGCCGGTATTAGCGCCGCAACTGAAATAGAGGAATCATCAACCGAAATATCTCCGAAAATAGGACTGTGTATTTCTAGTTGCAATGCTTCGAACGAGGTAGGTGATACTTGTCAAATCGCGTGTCCAGAAGGCCAGGCTGCTACTTGTAAGAACGGTATGGGAAGGTTTAGCCCAACTTGCGAATGCAAGTAGCGCGGTAGGATGGGTAGAGGCGCGCCAATGGGCTTTGGGTAGGCCAATAATCCTAACCGCGCCGAAACCCATCACCCACAGAAACCTTTAACGTGGAAATGCGGTCAGGTCTTGATCCGTGATCCTTGAAGGCACAGGTCAAGACCCGCCCCCTTTCCCCACTCTGAATGTCTTCTCTTCAGCAGATTCGCCAGCGCGTGCTTGATCGGGACTATTTCGTGTCGTCCCATGCAGAAGATGAGATGTTGGACGACGACCTTAAAAGAAAAGATGTAGAAAACGCGATTCTCAAAGGATGCATAGAAAAGAAGTTAACACATGATTCCCGTGGCACACGATACCGAATAGAAGGTCCTGCATTAGACGGACGATTAATCCATATCATATGTCGGTTTCGGGAGGGCGCCAGCTTGATCATCATTACCGTCTATGCTTTATAGGTACTCAAATGCAATGTGAATTCTGCGGTGGAGAAACAGCAAAGAAGAAAGTCAAACGACAACATTGGCTGAAACGCCAGCTGTACATCATAGAAAATGTAGAAGCGGAAGTATGCATCGAATGTGGTGAAAGATATTTCCACGCTACAACTTTGGATGCTATCGATGCACTTCTTTCCAAACAACACGCAGTCAAAGAAACAATGAATGTTGAAGTGGTTCAATTTATGAAAGCTGTGGCCTAACATGTAGGATGGGTAGAGGCGCGCCAATAAGCTTTGGGTATGCCAATCATCTTAACCGCGCCGAAACCCATCACCCACAGCAACCTTTAATGATAGATTCTACGATGGAAAAAATGACCGGCTATCGGCGCTGGCGCGTTCCCGGCGGTTGTTATTTTTTTACCGTCAACCTCGCCAGACACAAAAATAATTCCTTGTTAGATTAACAGATGGGTTTCGGCGCGGGAAAAACCGTGCCAAAAACCACTACCCGAGCCCGCGCCTCTACCCATCCTACGCGCTTAATTTGATCGAAATCTTGTGGAGAAAACTCAAATACGAGTGGATACCCCGCTCGGCTTATGACAGCATCTTCAATCTCAGATCGGCGATTAGAAAGATTATTGAT